>CANETO010000108.1 GCA_947440895.1 Planctomycetaceae bacterium
TCGCCTGGCTGGCGCTTTCGCACGCCGACGCCGTGGGCTGCTGCGTGTTTGATGACAAGGTCAGGGCAAGCGTGCCACCGCGAACGAAGCGGTCGCACCTGGCGAGCGTCGTGGAGGGGCTCGAGACGCCGCGGACCGGCCGCCCCACCTCCTTTCTGCCCGTGCTCAGGTCGCTTGCCGAGACGCTGCCAAAACGAGGACTGGTGATGGTGATCTCCGACCTGCTCGGCGACCGCGACGGCGTGTTCCAGGGAATGCAACTCCTGAAAAAACGCGGGCACGATCTCGTGCTGCTCCACGTGATGGATGACGACGAACTCGACTTTCCCTTCGAGGGACCAACCCAGTTCGAGGGACTCGAATTGCCCGACTCCATCGCCTGTAATCCGCGAAGCCTGCGGGCGGGGTATCTGGCGGCGGTCGAGGAATTTCTCGTTGACGTGCGCACACGGGCCGCGGCAGTGAGGTGTGATTACTCCCTCATTCGCACCGGCGAAGCGGTCGACGCGGCCCTCGTGAAATTTCTGTCACGACGCGCCAGCATGGCCGTGTAGAAGGGAACCCACGCCATGCCGACGTTCGATTTTCTTCCGCTCCTCTGGTGGGGCCTGCCGCTGGCCGCAGCGCCGGTGATCATCCACCTGATCAACCTTCTCCGGCATCGGAAGGTACCGTGGGCGGCGATGGAATTCCTGCTGGCAAGCCAGCGGAAGTACCGCACACGGGTGATGCTCAAGCAACTCCTGCTCCTGCTCCTGCGGGTGGCGGCCATTCTGGGAATCGTGCTCGCCCTGGCGCAGCCGCGGTGGAAGTCGGCGCTCGGCCGAATGCTGGGCGGCGCGAGAACAGCCCATTTGGTGTTGCTCGATGACAGCTATTCCATGGGCGACCTGTCGGCGGATGGCCGCGTCGGAGACGCCAGCTGCTTCGATCGTGGGCGGCTGGTCGTGGAGCGGATCTGCGCCGAGCTCGCCGCCGCGCCGGGACAACAAGAACTCGCAATCGGCCGCTTTTCCGCGTTCGACCGGAGTCGGCTGGAGCAGGAGCAACTGCATTCCAAAGAGCCCGCCACGGAACGACGGCCGGAGAAGCGAATGCCATCGGCCGCGGACGCATTCGACATCCGCTTGCAGACCGTGACGCCGCGGCTGGTGCAGGAGGTCCGCACTGAAGTGGGCGGCTGGACGGTCTCTGCGACGGCTGCCGAACCGCAGGGGGCGGTGGCGGCAGCGACGGGTCTGGGCGGTGGCGGCTCCGGCCTGTTCGGCGGCGACTCCGGTGCTGCCCATGTGATCTGGCTGGTCAGCGACTTTCGCGCCAAGGACTGGAAGGCAGACGACGAGACCGCCGCCCTGTTGCGGCAGTTGTCCGACGCGGGCTGCGAACTGCGACTGGTTGACTGCGCCGCAGAGAGTGGCGATGGCCGGCAGCCCGGCAACCTGACGGTGGAACGGCTGGAGATGGCCGGAGGCGTGCCTGCCAGCGGAGTGCTCGTGCCGCTCGAGGTCGCGGTCCGCAACAACTCCGACCGACCGGCCCGCGACGTGGCGATTGAACTCCGCGAGGATGCCCTCGGCCGGCCGGGGGTACGCCTTGCCGAGATCCCTGCCGGCGGCGTGGGCACGCAGCGGTTCGACACGCGTTTCACGACATCGGGCTCCCACCTCATCGAAGCCAGGATCGCCGCCGATGCGGTGGAAACAGACAACTCACGAACCATGGTGATCGACGTGGTCGACCGGGTGGATGTGCTGCTTATCGACGGCGATCCCACCGGTGGAGCCCGCGCAGGGGACGCCTTTTACGTGGCCACGGCCCTGGCCCCGGGCGCGGGTGCGCCCACCGGCCTCCGGCCGCGGATTGAGCCGCCGCGAAGTCTGGCGACACTCGACCTGGCTTCATTCGCCTGCATCTGGCTGCTCGACGTGGAACGGCTCGATACGCCCGAGGTCGCGGCGCTCGAGGCCTTTGCCCGGGCCGGCGGGGGCGTCGTGTTTTTCACCGGTCCCCGCACGAAGACTGAATTCGTCAACCAGTCGCTCCATCGTGGCGGCGAGGGGCTCTTTCCGGTGCCGCTGGCGGGGCCGATCGACCTTCTCCCCGACGCCGCCTCCGGGGCTGCCGTCGCGCCCGATGTCGTCGTCGAGGAGCACCCAGTCGTCGCCGTGCTGTCGGGCCAACGCAATCCACTGCTCGACGCCGTGCGGATCGAGCGATCGATGGCCGTGGAACGCGGCTTCGAACCGTCCTCCGCCAGCGGGCTTCGCAGGCTTCTCTCGCTGCGCACCGGTGGGCCGCTTGTCATCGAGCGACCGTACGGCGACGGCATGGTCGTCGCAGTGCTGTCGACTGCGGCGCCGACGTGGAATAATTGGGCCCGCGGCAATCCCAGTTGGGTGGTCGTGATGCTGGAACTGGAGAGCCATCTGGCCCGCAGTCGCCGCCGAGCGGAGTCGCTGGAGGTGGGTGATCCGATCAGCGTGCGACTCGACGCGGCCGTCGATGAAGTCGAGGTCGATGTGGCGGTGCCGCCGGACGGCACGCTCGTGCACCAGACTGCGGTGCAGTCTTCCACCGGAGTCCTGGAGGCCACACTGCCCTCAACATCCGCCGCCGGCGGCTACACGGCGCGGTGGCGACGACTCGACGGCACCGAGCGGGAACGTATCTTCGCCGTCAATGCGGCGGCAGCCGAAGGGCAGTTGGAACGGATCGGACGCGACCGATTGGACCGAGCCCTCGCCGGCGTGTCGTTCAAATACGACAAGGCAGAATCGCTCCAGCCCGACACCACGGCCCAGGCCGGCGTGCCGCTGGCGAAGCCGCTGCTCTATTTGCTCGCAGCGATCCTCATCATCGAACAACTGGTGGCGTTTTCGGCCAGCTATCATGCCGCGGCCCGTGGAAAATCGGCTGCTTGACCGGCCATCACCAACCCTCCATGCCCACACTCACCCCCACCGTGTTTCCGCCACTGACTTTCACCATGCCTGCATTGCTGCCTTCGCCGGTGGGCTCGCCGCTGTGCCTCCTCGCCTCCTCCGAGCGGGTGCAGTACCGCATCACGAGCGGACTGATCGATGGGTTTTCGCAGTGGTGGCAACTGCCCGCTCTGGTGCTCGCGCTCTCCGCCATCGGGCTCTTCGTGCTCTGGACGTACCGCCGCGACGCGGCTGAACTGCCCCGTGGGGTGGGACTCGTGCTGACAGCCCTCCGACTCGGAGCCATCGCGGCGGTCGCTGCCGCCTATCTCGACTTCGAGCGCACGGCCGAGCATGAACTCGTTTTTCCATCGCGGGTGGCTATCCTCGTCGACTCCAGCGCCAGCATGACGCTCCGCGACGAGCCCGCGGGGGAACCGGCGGCAGAGCCTGCGGGGGAACAGCAGGCCGACACCCGATCGCAGCATGCGCTCAACGTGCTCCACGAGGGCGGCTTGCTCGCGGCCCTTGCCCCCCGACACGAGGTGTCGGTGTGGCGGTTCGATGCCGACGCCGAGTCGCTGACGGTTCTGCCGACGGCATCTGCAACCGCATCGGCCGCATCTGCAGATCCATCATCGGCCACAAGCAGTCCGGTCGGCGACTGGCAGGAGCGGCTCACCGCCCGCGGCTACGAAACACGGCTGGGCGAGGCGCTTACCCGCGTGCTCGACCAGGAACCCGGCGGCGTGCTGGCCGGTGTGGTCGTGTTGACCGACGGCGTCAACAACGCCGGCATCGATCCCGCAGCGGCCGTGACGGCGCTCGCCACGGCTGGCGTGCCGGTGCACAGCCTGGGCATCGGTTCCGATCGCCTCCCGACCAATGTCCGGGTGGCCGACGTGCTCGTGCCGGCCCGGGTCTTTCCCGGCGATCGCTTCGCCGTCACCGCCTACCTGCAGTCTCAGGGGCTTGCCGGACAGACGGTCCGGGTGGAACTCGCCGAAGTGGCGGCCGCCGATGCCATGCCTGGCGATGCGCCGGCCGCTGCGTCGGCAGGACGCGCAATCGATACCACCGAAGTTATCCTGGGCGCCAGCGGCGAACTCGTCGCGGTACGGTTCGACGTGCCGGGGCTGGCCACGCCGGGCCGTCGCGATCTAGTCGTGCGGGTGATTCCTCCCGCCGCCGACCGTACGCCCGCCGATGACCGTCAGGTGGCCGAGGTCGAGGTGGTTGACCGAGTCACCCAGGTCCTGCTGATGGCCGGCGGCCCGAGCCGCGAATACCAGTTCATGCGAAACGTGCTCGAACGCGACAAGAGCGTCGCTGTGGACGTGTTGCTGGGCACCGCTGGCAAGGGCGGCTCCCAGGATGCACGCCGGATTCTGCAGGCCTTTCCGGCCACCGCCGAGGAACTCGCCGAATATGATGTGGTCGTCGCGTTCGACTACGACTGGCGGCGGCTCGACGCGGCGGCGCAGGCCCGCCTCGAACACTGGGTGTCACAGGAATCGGGTGGTCTCGTGTTTGTGGCCGGCTCCATCTTCATGGACGCCTGGATCGCCGACTCCCAAACAGCGGTGATCCGGAACCTCCATCCGGTGGAAATCCGCCGGGCCGGACGGTTGAGCGGGGACGCTTCCGGCGGGCAGGAAGAGCCGATGCCATTGGTTTTTTCTCGCGACGGACTCGACGCCGAGTTTCTCTGGCTGGCCTCCAGCCGCATTGCCAGCCAGACCGTCTGGAGCGAATTCCCGGGGGTCTTTTCCTGCTTTGATTCGGCCGGCCCCAAGCCTGGCGCCACGGTCTACGCGCGGGCCTCCCGATCCGGCGTGGCGGCGGCGCCGGAATCCAACCCCAGCTACTTTGTCGGCCAATTCTATGGCTCTGGCAATGTCTTCTTCATGGGCAGCGGCGAGATGTGGAGGCTCCGATCGCTGGACGACAGCCTGCACGAGCGGTTTGCCACGCAACTTGTCCGCCACGTGTCGCAGGGCCGGCTCCTCCGTGGATCCCGACGGGCTCGACTGCTGGTAGACCGGGATCGGTTTGCCGTAGGGGCCACCGTGGTGGTTCGTCTGGTCGTCCCCGAAGGAGACACGGCGGTGCCCACTGACTGTCAGGTGGTGGGGCCGGACGGTGTGGTGCTGCGTGTGCCGTTGACCGCCGAGCGCAACCGGGAGGGCGTGCTCCAAGGCACGTTTGTGGCGGCCCGCGATGGCTCGTGGCGGATCGATGTCGATCTGCCCGGCGGAAACGGCGAGCGGGTGTCACGCCGCATTCAGGCGCGTCTCCCTGACCGCGAATTGGAACGGCCGCGGTTGGATCGCGGCGTGCTGGAACAGCTTGCCACGCTCTCCGGGGGCACCACCCGCTTTCTCTCCACGCAGCCATTCACCCCCGCCGACGCAGCACAACTGGCCGCCGGCATCCCCGATCGTTCCCGCCGCGAATACGAAACCGGCGCCCCTGACGGCGCGTTCAAGCGTCGGCTCAATGGCATCCTGCTGGCGGCGGCTGCGGGCCTGTTGTGCTGTGAATGGATTCTGCGACGGCTCGTCAAACTGGCATGAGCATCCGGTCAGACTCAACCAGCTACCCTCTCCACCATTTTTGAAACTCCAGGATCCACCCGTGACGCTTGCCATCGATCCACCAGCATCGGACGCCGCAGATCGGCCGGCCGCGGCTGCCGACGTGGCGGTCTTGAAGGCGTCGCTTGCGACGCTTCGGAGGCAGGCCCGTGGCTGGATCTGGGTGGAATCGCTGGCATGGCTGTGCTTGGCGGCCGTGGCCTTCTTCTGGGTTTCGCTGGCGATCGACTGGAGCGTGGAACCGCCGCGGTGGGCGCGGGCGGCGCTGCTGCTTGCTGCGGCGGCCGCACTGACAACGCTCCTCGCTCGAAAACTCATGGCACGACTCGCCGCCGATCTCGGCGATGCACGTCTGGCAGTCGTCGTCGAACGCACCCATCCGTCCTTCCGCGACAGTCTCTCGACGGCGATCGAACTGGCTTCCAGCCCTCCCGCTGACGTCAACCACGAACTCCTGGCCCGCACGGCCGCCGAAGCCAAGGCCAACCTGGGGCAGCTGCGACCGGAACGAATCTTCCGACGCCGGCAGTTGGCGATGCTGGCATTCGCGGCGGTGGCCGCTGCGGCGAGCATCGCCGCTCTGACACTGACCAGGCCGGCTGTGGCCGGCCTCTGGGTGCAGCGACTGCCGCTGCTCGGCGATGAGCCCTGGCCGCGGCAGGTACGGCTGGCGGTCGACGATTTCCCCGGGGGCGTGCGGAAGGTGGCCCGGGGCAGCGATGTCGACGTGATCGTCCATGCGCAGGCCGCCGATCGGCTGCCGGAAGTGGTCGACCTGCGATGGCGGGTGGCCCATGCCGGTGGTGTGGGCAGACATTCCGGCAGCGGCATGCGGCTGGGCGGCAACTGGCGGGCCGACAGAATGGGCGCGCGAGGCGGCGCCACTGCCGACGGCCAGGCCTTCGGCCATCTGCTCAAGTCGGTCACCGACAGTCTCGATCTGGAGATCCGCGGCGGCGATGCGCGGCTGCGGAATCTGCGCCTCCAGGTGCTCGAACCGCCGGCGCTGGAAACACTTCTGATCACGTCAACGCCGCCAGCGTATCTGGGAGGTGGACCGCGGGGAGCGCCCTCCACGCGGGTCGTCCAGATCCCGCGAGGTTCGGCGGTGGAGATCGCCTGTACATCCACGAAGCCACTCTCCGCGGCGACGATGGTGGCCCTCGCCGCTGGCACCGTCGCCAGCGGTGGCGGCTCGTCCGCCGAGGAGGTGTTGGCCACGCTTCACGATTCCGACGCACCCACTTCCGACGCA
>CANETO010000109.1 GCA_947440895.1 Planctomycetaceae bacterium
CCCGGAACGGTGTTGCTGATGCGTCGTGTCCGCTCCTGGCACCGCGGTATCGCGTGCCGCTGGCCCGCCATCCAGAGGAGTCGCGACTGCTCGACTCCCAGCGGCGACTCCACGCCGACCAGGAAATCGCAGTCCTACCGGTCGGTACGCCTTTGGCGATCGACGGAACCATCTTGGTGCACACGACCATGGGGCTGTTGGCGGTGGACTTCGAGACCGGAAAGAGGATCTGGCTCCAGCCCGGGCCACAGGCGGCCCTGCCGCAGGCTTCCGCTGGCGGATCTGACAGCGGCGGCGATGCGGTTGATCCCGACGCAGGCGGTTCGTTCAGCAGCGTCTTTGAAGATGCCACCAGCGGGATTCTGGCCAGCGATGGGAGGCTGGCGTTCGTCGTGGAAAGCCATCCTGACGCGGTGTCAACGCGGCAGGCCGGAGGGATGAATTTCCGGCCCGGGTTGCAGGTTGCGGGCGGGGGTTTTCAGGGAGGCGGCGGCTGGCGGGGGGGCAACACGCTCTCCGCCTACGCGATTGCAGACCGTGGATCCCTGCGGTGGCGACTGCCTGACCGCGAGGCAGTGCGCGAGGAGGGGGGACTGCCGGTCGCCCCCACCGACTGGTACCTCGGCGCCCCGTTACCTGTGGGCAAGCAACTGCTTGTGCTCGTCGAGGAGAAGGGGGAGATCCGTCTCGACGTGCTCGATGCCGCCACCGGTCGCCTGGAGTGGTCGCAGCCGTTGGCTGAAGTCGACGAGGAGCGGGCGATCGACAATCGCGACAGCCATGCCCGTCGGCTCGCCGGCCTCTCGCCCGCGCTCTCCGAAGGAGTGCTTGTCTGCCCAACGGGAGCTGGAGCCGTGGTCGCCGTCGATCTGGCAACCCGCACGCTCCTCTGGGCGCACGAATACCCGCAACCGCGGCAGGCCGGCATGGCCATGCTTCCCAACGGGATTCGCGTGCCGCGGAACGGGCCCATCGGAGGAGGTTTCGGGGGCGATGCCGGGCGGGAACCGCGGACGGGACGGTGGCTCGATTCCACGCCGATTCTGGCTGGTGGCCGCGTTCTGCTGACACCGGGGGAGTCGCAGGAACTGCTCTGCCTCGACCTGCGGCGGGGCACCACAGCATGGCGATTGCCTCGCAAGGACCGGCTCTCCGTGGCCGGAGTCGTCGATGGGCGGGCCGTCGTCGTCGGCCGGCGGGGCGTGGAGGCTCTGGATGCCGCCACGGGCCGCATCCTTTGGCAGCGGTCGCTGGCCGCCGATCACGGCAGCCCGAGCGGCCGCGGCATTCTCACACCGCACCGTCTCTTTCTGCCGCTCGATACGCCAGAGGTGCTGGAGATCGATCTGGCCGACGGCCGCATCGTGAGTCGTTCATCGGCCCGCGGCACCTTCGTGCCCGGCAATCTGCTGGCCTATCGTGGGGAGGTGATCTCCCAAGGAGCTGACTCGCTCGATGTGTTCCACCAGTCGGCGGCACTGGAGTCGCGGATCGAAACGGCATTCAAGTCCAACGCCCGGGATGCGTGGGCGTTGCTCTGGCGTGGGCAGCTCGCGCTCGACCGTGGCGATATCGCCACTGGCGTCGCGGCAGTGCGTGAGGCCCATGCCTTGCAGCCGAATCGCGTGCCGGCCAACGTGGTGGCCACGGCACTGCTCTTTGCGCTCGAACACGACTTCGCCCAGGCGGCGCCCCTGTGGCGGGAAGCGGTGGCCTTGAGCGGGTCGTCGGCGTCGGCCGTCGTCACCTTACGGACCACCGTGGATGGGTTTCTCCGCAGCGGCGATCTGACCCAGGCATGGGAGGCCTTTCAACAACTTCTGAAGCAGACTTCCTCCGCGTCTGCTGCTGTGTCGCTCGAACATGGCCCGGGGTTCGCGGTCCAAGCCCCGACCGATGGACTCATTCCCGATGGGGCCGACCCCCAGCTCACTGTCGCTCCCGCGCGGTGGCTGCAGGGGCGGCTCGCCGAGCTCTTTGCGAAAGCGTCGCCGGCACTGCGGGCCGAGCTCGATGCGTATGCGGCGGGTGAATTGGCTGCGGTGCTGGCGGTGACTGCCGGGCAGCCCGCCGGCACAGGTGCGGCAGAACATCTCGTGGAGCTCCGGAAGTTCGTCGAACTGTTCGGTGTTCACGAACGCAGTCTGGAGGCGCGACGGCGGTTGGCCGAGATGTTGGGGGCGGCGATCGAGGCAGGCGGCCGCGACGATGACGGACGGCAGCTCGCGGTCGAACGCGACTTCGTGCTACTGGACCTCGCGCGGGTCGGCGCGCCGGCGGATCGCGAACAGGCAGCTGCCATGCTCGCCGGGATTCGGAGCGAAATTCAGACTGGACAGAACGGGCCGGCAAGCCTGACGGATGCTGCGGATGCCGACTCGTGGCCGATCGGTCGGGTCGTCCAGCGACGGCCTGGCGGTATTCGCAGTGGAGGCCCGCGGCAGAGCGACGCGGATGAACTGCGGTTCGTCCGTTCGCGACTGATGAACATCCCGTTGTTGGCGGGCTCCGATTCGTTCCTCCCCGGACTCGAACTCGCCTTCGACCAGAACCAGCAGGCTGGCATGATTGCCACCGACGGATTCGGCAGGCCTGTCGGCGAACCCTTTGGGCTCACGTCGCGACCGGACGTGGGTCGGCTGATGCCGATGTTTCAGCAGGGGGGCATTGACGATGCCTCCGTCCTCGGCCGGGTCGTGTTCATCCGCGCAGGTGCGAATATCGCCGCCTTCGAGCTGACGAATGCCGGCGGGACGGGGCAGGGGGGCAGCAGGAATCGCCCACTCTGGGTGCTGGCGGACAAACCGAATCCGGACGGGGATGCGCGGGCTGTTGGATTTGTCATGAACGTTGGCGCGGGGAGGGCCGCTCGGCAGGGCAACATCCCCCTCGGGGCACGCGTCACCGAACCGCGCAACCCCAGCGAGGGCGGCCGGCGGCGCGGACCGCTGGCAGCGGCCGCGCGGTGCAACGGTGTGGCGATCATGGTCGACCGGACGCTCAGGGTCTACGACTCGCTCACCGGTCGGCTGCTCTGGGAACGCCAGCGACTGCCCCCGGCTGGCGAGCTCATCGGCGACGACGAGTATCTCTGCGTCTGTCCGACCGATGGCCGCGGAGCGGTCGTGCTCGCGATGGCCGATGGGAGGCTTGTGCGAACGCTCGACCTGCCGTCGAGCGAACGGCGACTGCTCAGCAGTGGTCGGTCGCTTCTGGTCGTGCAGCCAACCAATGAGCAGACCGACCCCGTCCCGGCAGGCCGGGTGCGGATCGAACGCCTCGATCCCGTGGACGGGCAGCGGCTTCCGCTCGGCGACTACCCCGGCGAATCACGAATCTGCACCGCGGGCGACAGACGTTTGGCGGTTGTGGAACCATCCGGAGACTTGAGCCTGCTCGATATCGACGCCGGCCGGACCATGTTTCGGACGCGGCTGCCTGATATGCCGGCGGGACTGGAGCAGTTGCAGGTGCTGCCGTGGGGGGGGCGGTATCTCGTGCTCGTGGGACGGGCCGAGACCGCCGACGAGCAGAAGCAACTGGAGCGAATCGGGGCGATTGCAGCGCTGCCGGGCATGCCCGGCCGGGAGATGCCGCAGCTCGTCACGGGCTCGCTCTGGGCGGTTGATGCCACCAGCGGCGATATGCTCTGGCCGGTGCCGGCCACGATCCTGCGGCACTCACTGCAACGTCAGGGCGGATCGCAGCTGCCGGTGCTGTTGTTCGCCCGCACGATCCAGGCCGCCCGCGAGCCCGACCGCCAACGGCTCAGCGTGCTCTGCCTCGACAAGCGGACGGGCCAGGCGGTCTACGTCGATGACCGCTTCAATGGGCGGTCTGTGCTGCGGCCCGATATGATGGTTCTCAGCTGCGGGATCAGTGGCGACCCTGCGTCACACACAATCGCCCTCTCGCAGGGAAGGCGGGATGCCCCCGATCTGCTGCTGGATTTCACTGGAGCTCCGACGGCACCTCGGCCACCTTTCCAGGCGTCGACAACGCGGCCACCGGCCGCGACCGATCCCCTGATCGAAATCGAATACTGGATCAAGAAGGCGTTGACGATTCCGCTTCCGTTCTGACTCATCGAACGCACGCTTCACCTTTCCGAGTCGCTGCCGCATGCACACCATGGTCCGTACGCTTGCCGTCTGCCTCACGACGCTGGCCGTCGCTGCCGCACCAGTCCACCACCTGGCGGCCGCGCCCACAGCCACGCCCTCAGAGGAAAAGGTCGACCTCGTGATCTCCAAGGGGCTCGACTGGCTGGCCCGCAAGCAGTCGCGCCGCGGCAGCTGGGCTGCCAACGAAGGCCGGTATCCGACAGCCATGACGGCGCTCGCGGGCACGGCGCTCTTGATGCAGGGCTCGACGACCACCCAGGGAAAGTATGCCGAGCCGATCCGTCAGGCAGTCGACTCCCTCGTGAGCCGTTCCAGACCCAATGGCCTCATCGGCGACCCGAAGGGGGACGACCGGTATACCTACGGGCATGGGTTCTCCATGCTCTTCCTGTCGCAGGTGCTCGGCGAAGAAGAGGATGAACGCCGTCGCGAGGAACTCGTCAGGGTGCTCGACAAAGCGGTGGAGTTTTCCGGCCGTGCGCAGACGTCGGATGGCGGCTGGGGCTACGTGAGTGCGAAAGACGGCAACAACTTTGACGAGGGTTCGACGACGATCACGCAGGTGCAGGGCCTCCGCGGCTGCCGCAACGCCGGCATCGCCGTGCCTCGTGAGATCATCGACAAGGCGATCGCCTACATCCACAAGTGCACGATGCCCGACGGCGGCGTGCAATACAGTTCCAAAGGGGGCGGCGGACGCCCCGCCATCTCTGCCGCAGCCATCGCCTGCCTGTTCAACGCGGGGGAATATGACGACACCCACGTGCCGAGGATGCTTGACTACGCGGGAAAGCACCTGGGCAACATCGCCAACAACGGCTTCGGCCACTGGCACTACGCCCACTTCTATTACGCCCAGGTGATGTATCGGGAAGATGGAAAAAAGTGGGACGTCTACCGGAGGCAGATCGAGGAACGGCTGGTTTCCGAGGCTCAAACCGACCGCGACGGCCTCTGCTGGCCGCAGGGCTATATCGGCCCCGTCTACACCACGGCCACGAACCTCACCATTTTGCAGCTTGACCGGGGTACGCTCCCGATTTACCAACGCTGACACGTTTCACCACGACCGACAGTTGCTTCGTCCCGCAGGCCACGCCGCCGACACGCCCCTCGCTTCCGCCCGGAGAGCACCATGACGCAGACGCCCCTCGACCCTTCCGCAATTGACCGCCTGCACGAGGCACACGATCGCATCCTGGCCCAACTCTCGAGGGTGATCGTCGGCCAGAGCCAGGTGATCGAGGAACTGCTGATCTGCCTGTTCAGCCGCGGACACTGCCTGCTCGAGGGCGTTCCCGGCCTCGCCAAGACGCTCCTCATCAGCACGCTGGCCAAGAGCCTCGACCTCTCCTTCAGCCGCATCCAATTCACCCCCGACCTGATGCCGGCTGACATCATCGGCACCGACGTGCTCGAAGAAGACAAGGCGACCGGCATGCGGCAACTGCGGTTCCTCGAAGGGCCGCTGTTTGCCAACGTGGTGCTTGCCGACGAAATCAATCGCACGCCGCCGAAGACCCAGGCCGCTCTCCTGGAGGCCATGCAGGAACGGCAAGTCAGTGTCGGCCGGGTACGGCATCGGCTGGTCGATCCCTTCTTCGTGCTCGCCACGCAGAATCCGATCGAGCAGGAAGGAACCTACCCGCTGCCGGAAGCGCAGCAGGACCGCTTCATGTTCAAGGTCTTCGTTCGGTATCCATCGTTTCAAGAAGAATTCGAGATCGCTCGGCGGACCACGGGTCTGCCCTCGGAGGATGCACAGCCCGTGCTGTCGGCGGCTGACATCCTCAGCCTGCAGCAGGCCGTGCGGGGCGTGCCGGTGAGCGACCACCTCGTGCGGTATGCCCTGGCGATCGTTCGCCAGACACGGGCGGGCGAGAAAGGCACGCCCGACTTTGTCAGCGACCAGCTCTCCTGGGGTGCAGGGCCGAGGGCGGTGCAGTTCCTGATCATCGGATCCAAGGCCCGTGCCCTCCTGCAGGGCCGCAGCCACGTCACCGTGGAAGACATCCAGGCGCTCGCCAGCCCGGTCCTGCGGCACCGGATCGTCGTCGGCTTCGCGGCCGAGAGCGAGGGCGTGACGCCCGACGGCATCATTCAGCGGATCATCGCAACGACTCCGGCCAGAGAGGACGAACTGACGCGTGACGCCCGGTTCCAGACGATATTTGCATCCTGAGGCGATCGCCCGCATCGCGCGGCTGGAACTGCGCGCCCGGGCCGTCGTCGAGGGTGTGCTCTCCGGTCTCCACAAAAGCCCTTACAAGGGGCAGTCCGTGGAGTTTCTCCAGCATCGCGAGTATGTCCGCGGGGATGATCTTCGCCGCGTTGACTGGAAGGTCTGGGGCCGGCAGGACCGCCTCTATGTCAAAGAGTTCGAGGAGGAGACGAACCTGCGGGTCACGCTGCTGGTCGACGGTTCGGCCAGCATGAACTACGGATCGGGGCCGCTCAACAAATATCAGTACGCCGCGACGCTGGCCGCCAGCCTCGCCTGGCTGGCGCTTTCGCACGCCGACGCCGTGGGCTGCTGCGTGTTTGACGACAAGGTCAGGGCAAGCGTGCCACCGCGAACGAAGCGGTCGCACCTGGCGAGCGTCGTGGAGGTGCTCGAGACGCCGCGAACCGGCCGCCCCACC
>CANETO010000110.1 GCA_947440895.1 Planctomycetaceae bacterium
CTTCTTGCCATAGGCATTGAGCGTGCGCGTGAGCGCCGAGCGGAACCCGGAGACGTGCGTGCCGCCCTCGGTGGTCGTGATGTTGTTGACGTAGCTGTGGACATTCTCCGTGTATTCGGTCGTGTATTGCAGGGCAATGTCCCACGATACGCCCTCGGTTTCACCCCGGATCGAGATCACATCGGCATGCACCGGGTCGCTGGAACGGTTCAGCCATTCGATGAATTCCACCACGCCCCGCTCGTAGTGGTATTCCTCCTTTTGGCCGCTGACGGCGTCGGTAAAGGTGATCCGCACGCCCGAGTTCAAAAATGCCAACTCCTGCAGGCGGCGGGCAAGAATATCCCAGGAAAACTTCGTCTGCGGAAAAATCTGTGGATCGGGTTTGAAGGTGGTCTTCGTGCCGGCGCGGGCGGTCGTGCCCATCTTCCGCACCGGTCCCGTGGGCTCGCCACGCTGGTATTCCTGCTGCCAGACGTGCCCGTCACGGGAGACCTCGACTTCGCACCATTCGGAAAGAAAGTTGACCACGGTGACGCCCACGCCGTGGAGACCGCCGGACGTCTGGTAGGCACCCTTCTCGAACTTCCCGCCGAACTTGAGAACGGTCATCACGCCTTCGAGCGTGGACACTTCCCGGTCCATCTCCTCGGAGAGTTGCGGATGGGGGTCCGTCGGGATGCCTCGACCATCGTCCTCGACCGTCACACTGCCGTCGACGTTGACCGTCACGCTCACATGCTTGGCATGGCCCGCCATGCATTCGTCGATCGAATTGTCGACCACTTCGTAGACGAGATGATGAAGACCGCGGGACGTGTTGTCGCCGATATACATTCCGAAACGTTCACGGACGTGCTCCCGGTCGGAGAGGTGCTTCAAGTCGGCAGAGGTGTAGTCAGCCTGTTGTGATTCATCGGCCATTGCGGAAATCTCCCAAAAAAACCGGAAACAATTCGGACACTCGCATTTCAAAAACCTGCACTCTAGAAACCTGCACCCTAGAAACCTGCACCCTAGAAACCTGCACCCTAGAAACCTGCACTCAGGACACCTGCGTTCAGTCGGCCTCACGCCGGCCCGCATCGATCATGACCCGGCAGCGGATGTCGGTGATTCCCTCGGCGGGAACCAGTTCACCCAGCTGCGTGAGCACCTCCCGCTTGTGAAATCCCATCTCCTGCACCAGCGCCGAGTGGCTCACGAACACATCGAGGACTCCACGCCGGACAAGTCCGGCCTGCGAACTACCCCGCAGGCTTGCCGGTGCCACCGCCTGCCAGGCAGCCGCCAGTCCATCCACGCCGTGCTCTTGGTCGTAGCCCGTCCGCGCCAGGAGCCGGGACATGACACTGCCAATCGGGCGCGGTCCGTCAGCAGGAGGTTTCTGGCGGGGAAGCATGGCAGCGGACATTTCTCTCAATTCGGGGACGTACCACGCGGGAACTATCGACGGTCGGGTCAATCAGCCGCCAACGGCATGATCACGTAGCCATAGCCGTCATCGGTGCGGCAGACACACGCGCTCTGGGCATCGGTGAGTTCCAGCGTGACGGTCACCGAGCCGTCGAGCACACGCAGAAATTCACTCAAAAACCGTGGATCCAGCTTGATTTTTACGGCGGGACCGGCGTGTTCGATCGGCAATTCGATACGGCTTTCACCGCTTTCCGCCGACCGGCCCGAGAGCACCAGTTGCCCAGGTTCAAATGAAAAATCGACGCCCTTCGACTGCTCGCTGGTCACGATCGCGGCCTGCCGCACGGCGGCCAGCAGCGGTCCCGCCACGATCTTCACCTGCGCCGCATCCGGACGATCGGGAAACACGTCCCGCCACCGGGGAAACCTCCCATCGACGAGCCTCGCTGAAATGGTCGTCGGTCCCGTCTTGACGAGAATTTCACTGGGCCGCACCGCCACCTGCACCGGCATGCTGGCATCGCCCAGACACCGCTCGATGAGCTGCATCGCGCGGGCCGGCACGATCGGCTGCGCATCGGCTGGACTCCCATCCTTGGCCGTGGCTGGCCCCTCCATCTTGGCGAGCCTGCGGCCATCGGTGCCCACGGCGATCACGGTGGCCGGAGAGGACTGTGTGCTCAGCTCGAGCAGCACTCCACCCAAGGCGTAGCGACTCGATTCGTTGTCGGTAGAAAACACCGTGCGGCGAACCAATTCACGCACCAGCGGCTGCGAGAGTTCGAAACAGGCCTCGATCGGAAAAGTGGCCACTGAGGGAAATTCCAACGGATCCTCGGCCGGCAGTCGGAACTCGCTCCGCGGAGCCTTGACCACGGCGGCCGTGCCATCGGAATGAATGTCAAAGACCGTCCCCGGCTGACTCTCTCGGACGATCGCCATCAGGCGGCCACTCGGCAACAGCACGGCACCGGCCGCCCCTGGCTCGACACCCTCTAAATCAATGCGGATCCCAACCTCGAGGTCGGTGGCCGAGAGCACGACAGCGGCACCCTGGACTTCGAGTTTGACGTTCGTGAGCACGGGCTTGGGAGAGCGGGCAGGCACCACCGCCGACGCACTCTGGAGCGCGGCGAGGAGCGGCTCGCGGGTCAGACGCACTTTCATCGAAAAACGGCTGTCCTTTCCGTGGGCGGAGCCGGCCCGGTGATGGCTCGGCTTTGAAGACCGCCAGTGTACCCGACGCAGGGCTGGCTGGCATGCCCCTGCACCACCGGTTCTTCCGTGCCCTGGGCATTTCTTCTCTTTGTTCTTTTTGTGTAGGAATGAATGAGTAAGGAAGAAGGAACTAGGAGTAAGAGGAGATCAGACAGTTCCCCGACCATCCTCCAGGAACCTCCCGATAACCGCTGCCAGAATGGGTCTTTTCCCGTAGAAAACAGCGGTCATGAGTAGAGTGCTGACCGCCATTCAGATGGGGACAACCTGACGGTTGGTTGTTGATGGGCGGTGGAGTGAGGGGTGGTTTGGTACTGGATCGGTGCGATCTGGCTGCTGTCAGGTCGTGGTTTGGCTGCCGATCTACTGCCCGTACGGTGCTGGTGGCATGTCTCTGGAATTGTCGGTCGCGGACCGGCAGGGTTTTCACCACAGAACCAACATCGTGCCAACAGAGATCTGTGGCAGAGATGTGAGATTCCGCGAGACTGATTGCGAGTTTTGAGTGGCACCCTTTTTTGCCTAGGCCCCGCGGAGTAGTCTGCCGAGAGCGGCCAGTCATCGGTCGCGTAGTCTTTGTCCGTGAGTCGGCATGGAGGCCGCGTTCCCCACCGGGACGTTGCCTGTGTCATCGGTCGCCACCCACGAATCTCCTCGCGTTCCCGCCCCGAGCTATCTGCCGGGAGGGCACCGATTGGTGCACCACGCTCTGGCGGCAGTGGCCGCCGGGCTCGGGACAGTCGGGGGCGTTGGCTACAGCCCGGTGGTTCTCGTGGGGCCAGCGGGGTCGGGCAAATCCCGAGTGCTGGCAGAATGGTTTGTGCAGCACACCCGTGCCGCCGAGGACCAACGGATACCGCCGGCCGCGATCATGTGGGATGGCCGTTCGCTTGGTCGTGATCTCACCGCCGCCCTGGCTCAGACGACGATCGACAGACTGCACAACCGGTTCGTGTCATCACGACTGATCATCATCGACGGTGTCGAACAGATCGCCGCCTGGGATGCCCAGCGGGTCCTCGCCCACCTCTTCGACGCGGCAACGGCCGCCGGCACGACGTTCGTCGCAACCTTAAGAATCCACCCGGTCGCCTGCACGAGTCTGGAACCGTCGCTTGCTTCTCGGCTCTCGGGAGGACTGGTAGTGGGGATGCCGCCAGTCGGTACGACTCGGTGCCAGTTTGAATCCGGTTCGGAAGGCAGTCGACGGCATATCACCGTCCGTCGCGTGATGAACGCCACCGCTCGGCAGCACGGGCTGACGCCAGCTGATCTGGTCGGCCCGTCCCGCAGCCGACAGGTTTCGCATGCCCGCAGCCTGGCGATGTATCTGGCGAGACGGCTGACGGCACAGAGCCTGCAGTCCATCGGTTCTGCCTTCGGTGGCCGTGACCATACGACGGTGTTGCACGGCATCCGCGTCACCGAACAACGGCGGTCTCTGGATGCCGGTCTGGCTGCCGAGATCGATCAGTTGGTCGCGACACTCGTGTCCCGGTGAGGGGTGGCCCTCAAGTTCAATATGGCCGCTCCCGTTCCCGTCTATCTCGATCATGCTGCTGCCACGCCGCTCGACCCAGAGGTGGCGGCAGCGATCGCAGAGGCCCAGGCGGTGGCCCATGCCAACCCGTCGAGCCAGCATGCCTTGGGCCGGGCCGCCCGCAGCCTGCTGGAGGATGCCCGCGACCGGATCATGGCGGTGCTCGGCGGCCGCGGTTCTGGTGTCGATCGCGATCGGCTGGTGTTGACGTCTGGTGCCAGCGAGGCCAATCAGTTGGCGATTCTGGGTATGGCTGCCGGAGCGGGACGCACTGGTGAGGTCTGGTTCTCGCGCCGCGATCATCCGAGCAGCGTGAGCGCCGCTCTGGCGGCCGGCCGTCAGGGGTGGCGGCTTCGCGAACTCGGTCTGGACGAAGCCAGCGGCACTGCCGCGGCCGCCATGGTGGCCGCGGCTGGTGGCGCGTCGCAGGCTGACGGGCCTCGCATCGCCGTGCTGACGCTCGGCTGCGGTCAGACCGGTTCACTGGAAGACATGGCATTGCTGGCCGGTCTGGTCAGCCACAGGAGAGGCCGTGGGGAAATTCTGCTCCATGTGGATGCCACCCAGGCCGCTGGTTTCCTGCCGCTCGAATTCCATGGAAGTCCTGCCGCCACGCTCGCCCTCGCACCACATAAATGGGGCGGTCCCCGTGGCATCGGTGGTCTCTTGATTCGCGGTGGCGTGGCCATCGAACCGCTGCAGGCCGGCACACAGGAGCAGGGTCTGCGAGGTGGGACCGAAGCGGTGCCGCTGGCGGTGGGATTTGCGCGGGCGGTCGAACTGGCGGCCGCCGATCGCGACCATACCGCCCGCCGCGTGGCCGCACTCCGGGACCGGCTCGAGGCACGACTGCTCGACGCCGCGCGACGCGCCGGCATCCCGGCGGTGGTGATCGCCGCCGCTTCCCTCCGCTGCCCCCACATCTCCACGCTGGCGTTCCCCGGTCTCGACCGGCAGACGCTGGCGATGGCGGCCGATTTGGCGGGCGTCTGCCTGGCGACCGGCACGGCCTGCGCGAGCGGGTCGAGCGAGCCGTCGCCGGCGCTTTTGGCCATGGGTTTGCCGCCGGAGGTGGTCCGCGGTGCAGTCCGGCTGAGCGTCGGGCGGACGACGACGGATACCGACATCGATCAGGCGGTCGAGCGGCTCACACCGCTATTGAGGCGTTGAAATTCAGGCACCGAAGCCATGGTGTCTGGGCGACCCCCCGTCAGTGTGCTCCCCGTACCGGCCGGGCGGGCCTATGGTTTCGTAGGCGTTTTCCGGCTGTGATTTACAACGTACACTTGCCAGTCTGGGCCGCCATCCACCCCGTGAGAATGAAGAGATGTGTCCCACACCAACTCCCCAGCATGTGGCGATCATCGGTGCCGGCCCGGCCGGCCTGACAGCGGCCTACCTGCTCACGCGGGAGGGTGTGAAGGTCACCGTGCTGGAACGCGACCCCCAGTATGTCGGCGGCATCTCGCGGACGGTGGAATACCACGGCTTCCGGTTTGACATCGGCGGGCATCGGTTTTTTTCCAAATGCCAGGAAGTCGAAGATCTCTGGACGGAACTCTTGGGCGACGACCTGCTCCACCGGCCGCGTTCCTCGCGGATCTATTACGGTGGCAAGTTCTACGCCTACCCGCTGAAGGCCGGTGAGGCGCTCCGGAATCTTGGCATTTTCGAGTCGATCCGCTGCGTCGCCTCGTATGCCAAGGCCCGGGTTTTTCCGGTCAAGAACCCGCGGACCTTCGAAGACTGGGTGTCGAATAAATTCGGCAAACGGCTCTTTGGCATCTTCTTCAAGACCTACACCGAAAAGGTGTGGGGCATGAGTTGCAGCGAGATTTCCGCCGACTGGGCTGCCCAGCGGATCAAGGGCCTGTCGCTCTCCACCGCTATCCGGGCGGCGCTGTTCCCCAAGAAAAAGGGAGCCCCCGCCAACCGATCCCAGACCATCAAAACCCTCATCGACACCTTCCGCTATCCCCGCAAGGGCCCCGGCATGATGTGGGAGGCGGCGGCCGACCGGATGCGGAAGCAGGGGGGCGAGATTCGGATGGGGGCACATGTCACGGCCCTGGAGCGAGTTCCGGCGACCGGCCGTTGGCGGGTCGGTTTTGAGACCACCGGCGGTCATCCCGAGCGGGGCGGTCATCCCGAGTGGATTGAGGCCGATCATGTGATCTCCTCGGCGCCGATGCGGGAATTGGCTGCCTGTATCCAGCCGACCATGCCGGCGGCGGTGCTCGAGGCCGCGGCGAAGCTGCGGTACCGGGACTTTCTCACGGTGGCTCTTATCGTCCGCCCGACCAACCGGTTTGATGACAACTGGATCTACATCCACGAGCCCGGCGTTCAGGTGGGCCGTGTCCAGAACTTCGCCAGTTGGTCGCCGGAGATGGTCCCGGACGCAAATTTGGCGTGCTACGGATTGGAATACTTTTGTTTCGAGGGGGATGGGCTCTGGTCGAGTTCCGACGCCGACCTGATCAAACTCGCGTCTCGGGAACTAGAGTCGCTCGGGCTGGTGGCAGCCGGTGACGTGGTCGACGGCCACGTCGTCCGCCAGCCGAAGGCCTATCCCGTGTA
>CANETO010000111.1 GCA_947440895.1 Planctomycetaceae bacterium
TCGAAGACCAGATCCGGGCCTCGTTTCCCGGCACCCGCGTGGCCCGCATGGACACCGACACCATGCGGTCGCGGGGCAGCCACGAACGCACCCTCGACGCCTTCCGCAACCGGGAGATCGACATCCTCGTTGGCACGCAGATGATCGCCAAGGGACTCGACTTCCCGGCAGTGATGCTCGTGGGCGTCGTGAACGCCGACGCCAGTCTGCACCTGGCCGATTTCCGTGCCTCCGAGCGGACCTGCCAGCTCGTCACGCAGGTGGGAGGCCGCAGCGGCCGCGGCTCACTCGGTGGGCGGGTGGTCGTGCAGACGAGCACTCCCGAGCATCCGGCGATCCGGGCCGCGGCCGCGCACGACTACGAGGCCTTCGTGCGGAGCGAACTGCCGATCCGCGAGGCGTTGCTCTACCCGCCCTTCGGCAGCATCGTGAGGTTCGTGGTCCGCAGTATCGACGAACAGGCCGCGGCGAACTGGGCGGGCAATATTGTCGACCGGCTGCGCAAGGAGGCGGCCGCCGTCTCGCCCGACAGCGGACAGATTCGCGTGCTCGGCCCCGCCCCCGCACCGATCGCCCGGCTTCGCGACCGCTTTCGCTGGCACGCGCAGGTACACGGCCCCGACGCCAGCCAACTCCGCGATCTCGTTCGCCGCGCCACCGCCACGCTCCAGACCCCGGACAACGTCGCCTGGATCATCGACGTCGACCCGGTCGAAATGCTTTAAGACGCATTCTTTGGTGAATCGATTTTCAGTGTGACTCTTCGGAATGATGCGTGTGCTGGCAGGCCGCATTGGTTCGCCGGCTGCGGCATGCTCGTCGCCGGCGGATTCTGCTACAGGAGGCTCGTGGACGAATCGTGCATCGCTCGTGAGTCGCAGAATTCACCGGACTCCTGCGCGTGCCTCCGACCGGCTCCTCAGCATCTGGAGTTTTCAGGAATCCGTGAGGGGCTGCCCGTGTCCCGAGAGCCGGCGTTGCTCGGGCACCGATCCGTCTCAGCGGATTGGTCGGCGGAGGCAGGATGCCGAAGCGCAGTCAGCATCGAGTGAGCGAAGGCCATGGATGGCCGTAGCGAACGTCCGGCGACGGGGCATGGGCAGCCCCGAACCGCGGCCAGCGAGCACACCGTGAAATAACGCTCCCTACCGTCCTAATTTTCCCGGCTTTCGCCCGGGAAACCGGCCGGGGTAGCATGGCGAGAGAAAGCGTTCACGTATGGCGTACCGAACATTCAAGGACATCCTGGGCGAAACCAGCCTGGAGCGGAAATGCCGCTTCCTGTTCGGGCTCTGTCTGCTCGTGCTGATCACCGGCAGTTTCTGGTGGTATGGCAGCAGCACCGAGGAACTCGTCTACGCGACGACGCGGAGCACGGGCCGGCATCTCGTCGATGCCATCATGCTGCAGTACCACTGGAAGACGCTTGAGCCTGAGCAGCAATATGCCAGCGCGATCGATTTTTTGAGCCGCACGCTGCAGAGCGAGCAATACCAGAGTTGGCTTCTTAAACCCGACGCTATCCCTGAGGAGCGGGGGAAATACTCCCGGCTCGACGCCGCCGTCCTCTCCTACTTCCAGGACCGGCTGCCCGACGCGGCATCGAAGGGCGGGCCGCCGTCCCCATCCACCGAATACCGTGAGTTTCGCACGGCCGACAACGCGGAATACCATTACTACCAGCCGGTGCGGTGGCGGAGCAGTTGTGCCGGCTGTCACAAGTATCCCGGGGTGATCGGTGACGCCACGGTCGTTCCCGATCCCGGGGCGACTGCCGCCCAGCCTGCCGACAGGCCGCGAACGCTCCTGGCCGAAAACGATCTCATGGCGGTGGTGAAGGTGGTGATGCCCGACTCCGCCACCCGCAAGGCGATCAATTGGAACCGGGCGATTCTGGCCGCCACCGCCATCATGACGGTGTTTCTGGCCATGCTCGCCGCGTATGCGATCGTCCGCTATGTGATCGTCAAGCCGCTCGAGCACCTTCGCGACGTGGCCGACGAGGTGCGGCGGGGCAACGTGCAGGCCCGCGCCGAGATCCACACAGCCGACGAGTTTGAAGAGCTCGGGATCGCCTTCAACCGCATGCTCCGCGGCCTCGTCGACTCCCAGGAGGATCTCCGGAAGGCCAACAGCAATCTCGACGAGAAGGTCGATGAACTGGCGCAGGCCAATCTTCATCTCTACGAGATGAACCGACTGAAGAGCGATTTCCTGGCGACCATGAGCCACGAACTTCGCACGCCCCTCAATAGCATCATCGGCTTTTCCGATGTCCTCGGCTCGATCGAATCGCTCGACGACCGGCAGAAACGCTACGTGCAGAACATCCGCTCGTCGGGCCGCATGCTCTTGGAGATGATCAACGACATTCTCGACCTCGCCAAGATCGAGGCGGGAAAGATGGAGGTGCGGCCTGGACTGTTCAGGCTTGAGTCGCTTGTGTCGGCTCAGTGCGACATGGTCCGGCCACTGGCCGAGCGGAAGCGGATCGACCTGGCATTCGACATCGGCTCAGGGCTCGACGAGCTCGAGCAGGATCCGGCGAAAGTGCAGCAGATTCTTGCCAACCTGCTCTCGAACGCCGTGAAGTTTACTCCCGAGGGTGGCCGGATCGATATCCGGGCCCGGCTCGCGGACGAGGCAGGTGGCAGCTCCGACCTCCTCCTCGACGTCATCGACACGGGCGTGGGCATCGCGGAGGAGGAGCAGCAGGCGATCTTCGAGAAGTTTCGTCAGGGACGGGTGTTTCAGACGGGCGACGACGCGATGACGCGGGAGTTTTCCGGCACTGGCCTCGGGCTCTCGATCGTCCGCGAACTCTGCCGCCTGCTCGGTGGCGACGTCGCCGTGGAGAGCCAGTTGGGGCGGGGCAGCCGGTTTAGCGTGCGGCTGCCGGTGAGGCTGTCGGCGCGAGGGCAGGGGGCTGCGGCAGGTCCGCATTCGAGCAGCGAGGCCGAACTGCCGACGCTTGCGATCGCGAGCGGTTCGCGGGAAGTCGCGTAGGATCATGGGCGGCCGGCGCGGAGCAGGCGAGAAGCTACGAGTTTTTGAGTGCGTTTCTGGTACGAGGGAAGAGGTTTGCATGGCGAAGGAGCAAGCTGCGGGCGAGGTGGTGCTCTTCACCGATGGAGCGTGCAGTGGCAATCCGGGCCCGGGCGGCTGGGCCTACATCCTCCGGCATCCCCAGAGCGGCCGTGAGACGAGCGATGCCGGCGCCGAGCCGGTGTCGACGAACAACCGGATGGAGCTGACGGCTGTCGTGCAGGGCCTGCAGCAATTGAAGCGGCCCACGATCGTGGAACTCGTGACCGACAGCGTCTATGTCGGCACCGGCCTGTCGGAGTGGATGCCCAAGTGGAAGCAGCAGGGCTGGAAGCGGAAGGAGAAGGGCAGGTTCGTGCCGGTGAAAAACGAAGACCTCTGGCGGGAGCTCGACCGGCTGGCGGCCTCCCACACCATCCGGTTCACGCACGTGGCCGGCCACTCCGGCCACGCCGAAAACGAGCAGTGCGACCGGATGGCCGTGGAGGCCTACAAGGAACTGCAGAGGAACGGCCAAGTGTAGGGTGGCGTGCCTCAGCCGGTTGCCAGGCGACCGGATGGGCCGTGGATGATTTGTTTCACCAGCCGATACACTCTCTCGCATGGATGCTTCGCCAGCCCCAGGCCACCCGCCATCCCCGCACACCGACCGGCCGCGGAGCCTTTCGACACCGCTGGAACGCCTGCCCGGCGTCGGCACCGTCCGCGCGGAAAAACTCGTCAAGCTGGAACTGCTGACGGCGTCCGACGCCCTCATGCACTTTCCCCGGGAGTATCGGGATTTCAGCGGGGCCCATTCCCTCGCCGACTTCCGGGAGGGAGAGCACGCCTCCATCGCGGGCGAGGTGACGAGCGTCGCCGCCCGGACGACCGCCGGCGGCAGGCCGCTGCTGACCGTGCTTCTGGCCTGCAAGGATGGCAGCGTCCGCGGCGTCTGGTTCAACATGCCCTTCATGAATCGCCGCTTCGCCGCCGGCATGAAGGTGGTCTTCGCCGGCCAGCCCAAGCAGAGCGGCCTGATCTGGGAGTTCAGCCACCCCGAAGTCCGTTGGCTCTCAGCAGAGGAGCAGGCCCATGCTTCCGACTGGCTGGCCATCTATCCGCTTGCCGAGGGCGTGCCGCAGGCAGTCGTCCGCGCCGCGGTGCAGGCGTCGCTCACCCACACCGCCGACCTGCCTGCTGAGGCATTTCCGCCCGACGTGCTGGCAGCCAAGTCGTTGCTGCCGATCGGCACGGCCTTGCGCGAGATCCATTGCCCGT
Source organism: Planctomycetaceae bacterium (assembly GCA_947440895.1). Classification (GTDB taxonomy): domain Bacteria; phylum Planctomycetota; class Planctomycetia; order Pirellulales; family UBA1268; genus CAMCQY01. The sequence continues at coordinate 4,306 of CANETO010000111.1, forward strand.
CGAGCCGGGCCATGATCGACGCTGCCCACCGCCGGTTCGTCTATCAGGAACTGTTCATGCTGCAGTTGGCGCTTCGGATGCACCGCGAGCGGCAGCAGCGGGACCGGGCCGCGCCGTCGATCGAAGTCGATGCGCGTCTCGACAGCCGCATTCGAGCCCGGTTTCCGTTTCCGTTCACCCCCGCGCAGCGGCGGGTCTGTGCCGAAATCGCCGCCGACATGCAATGCCCGCGTCCGATGAATCGGTTGTTGCAGGGGGACGTGGGCAGCGGCAAGACGGCCGTCGCGATCTACGCCATGCTCGCCGTGGCGGCCACCGCGGTGAAGGCAGGCGACGCTGGCTCGACTGCGGCCACGGACGAGCCGCCGCGAGCCGCCAAGCCAGCGGAAAAACCGCTCCGGTATCAGGCCGCCATCATGGCTCCCACCGAACTGCTTGCCCGCCAGCACATGGCGACGCTCGAGCGGCTCCTTGCCGGCAGCGGCGTGGAAGTGCAGCTGCTCGTGGGCGGGCAGCCGGCGAAGGAGCGGCAGCGGGTGCTCGCCCGCATCCAGTCGGGTGAGGCGGGGATCGTGGTCGGCACGCAGGCGCTCGTCTGCGGCGAGGCGTCGATATTCCGGAACCTGGGGCTCGTGGTGATCGACGAGCAGCACCGCTTCGGCGTGCTCCAGCGGGCCACGCTTCAACAGGGAGAAACCGATCCGCACGTGCTGGTGATGACCGCCACACCAATTCCGCGGACGATCGCCCATGCCGTGTATGGCGACCTCGATGTCTCGGTGCTCGACGAGCAGCCGCCGGGCCGCCAGCCGGTGAGAACCTACCGGGTCGGACCGGAGCAGCTCGACCAGTGGTGGGAATTTTTCTGCAAGAAACTCGCCGAGGGCCGGCAGGGCTATGTCGTCGTGCCAGCCGTCGAGGAATCAAAACGCGAGCTGGCCAGCATCGCGAGCACACTCGAAGCCCTCGCCAACGGTCCGCTGGAGGCCTTTCGGCTCGGTCTGGTGCACGGCCGCCTGAAACCGAAAGAGAAGGCGGCGATCATGGATCGATTTCGGGCGGGTGAGATCGATGTGCTGGTGGCAACGAGCGTGATCGAGGTGGGCATCGACGTGCCCCAGGCGACACTGATGACGATTCTCGATGCCGATTCGTTCGGCCTCGCGCAGTTGCATCAGCTCCGTGGACGTGTCGCGCGGGGCAGCACGCAGGGTATCTGCGGCGCCGCGACCCAGTCGGCCGATGCCACGATTCCGCGGATCGACGCCTTCGTGTCGACGACCGACGGCTTCGCGTTGGCCGAACAAGACCTGCTGCTCCGCGGTCCGGGCGAACTGGTCGGCACCCGACAGAGCGGGGCACCGCCGATGTATCTGGCCGACCTCCTCCGTGATTCGTCGGTCGTGGCGGAGGCCCGCTGCGACGCCCTGGAACTCTTCGGCCGTGATCCATCCCTCGCAGACCCGAGCTGGAGCCGCCTCCGGGAGCTCATTCTCAAGCGGTGGGGCGAGCAGCTCGGGCTTGGGCAGGTGGGCTGATGCAGCTGGGCAATCGGCATGCTATTTTCATCAGCGGTTCCGTCAGCCCTCTGGAGTCCCGACCGTGTTCTGCTTCGCTTACGGCTACAAGTGCTATCTCGCGCCGCTGGTCGCCCTGCAGATCGCCCAGCAGACCCTGATCAACTCCGGCTTCGAGATCTTTGATCCCGTGCAGCCCGGCAAGATCACGACCGCGGGCAATCATTACGGTGCTGGCGTGATGGTGACGGTGGTGTCGATGGACAGCGAAGGCGGATCTGCCACCGTGATCAACGCCTTCACGGCAAATCAGGCCGCCGTCGATTCGGCCCGGATGATGGCCGACACGGTGCTCGCGGCCATCCAGAATTCGTGACGCACGGTCAGGCTTTCGTGCGAGCCGGGGATGGCGTGCTGTGGTCAGCCCGCCGGCTGCGGCATGCTCGTCGCCGGCGGATTCTGCTACGGGAGGCTCTTGGACGAATCGTGCATCGCTCGTGAGTCGCAGAATTCACCGGCTCCTGTGGGGGCCTCCGCCCGCTGGTGCTTACCCGGCCCTGGCGCGTTCTGACAAGAAGCCCCGGACGGAAGTCCGGGGACACCGGGTCCTTGGGCTTTTCCCGGAACTGCATGGCACGCTGGACGGTATTCAAACCCGGAGTCCCCCGGCTCCCGCCGGGGGCTTGGATGCGACTCGGAATCATCCGTGAGGGGCTGCCCGTGTCCCGAGAGCCGGCGTTGCTGACCAGCGTAGGCAGGATGCCGAAGCGCAGTCAGCATCGAGTGAGCGGAGGCAGGATGCCGTAGCGAACGTCCGGCGACGGGGCACGGGCAGCCCCGAACTGTCGCGTGTAGTCAGTCGCCGCTCGGCGGCTCGTACTCGAAGTCTTTCCACTTCATCGCGCGGCGGAACGGCTCGATGCGGAGCA
>CANETO010000112.1 GCA_947440895.1 Planctomycetaceae bacterium
ATTACCCGCGACCAGGCGCGGCAGATGCGGCTCGATCTGCAGCGGCAGACCGATTTCTTCGCCAGCATGGATGGTGCGAGCCGGTTCGTCCGCGGGGAGGCCGTGGCCAGCGTGATCATCACAGTGGTCAATCTTGTCGGGGGTCTGGCGATCGGCGTCGTGCAGCACGGCATGCCATTGCCGAAGGCGCTCGACCTCTACTCGCGGCTGACCATTGGCGACGGTCTCATCACCGCCGTGCCTTCACTCTTCATCTCGGTGGCCACGGGCCTGCTCATCTCACGATCGAGTCAGACGGTCGACCTGTCGCAGGAGCTCGGCCGCCAATTCATGTCGCGGCCCCACGTGCTCGTGATCACGGCGGTATTTCTCGGCCTCTTGTCGCTGACCGACCTGCCGTTTGTGCCGCTGGCGGGCATGGCGGCAGCGGTGGGGACGGCGGCCTGGATGATCGGCCGCGCGGCCAAACAGCCGAATGGTGCCGAGCGTGCGGCTGCGGGCTCCGGGGCGAATGAGGCGGCGTCGGCGCGGGCAAATCCGGCCGATGATCTGCTCGCCGACGAACGCATTGTCGTGGAGTTGGGACGCGGCCTGGTGGGACTGCTGTCGCCCGCTGCAGGTGGAGGACCGTCGGCACCTCTGTCAGAGCGGTCGACCACGGTGCGGTCGACCGTGGCCGCCGATCTGGGGATCGTCGTGCCGTCGATCGCGATGCGTGACAATCTGACGCTCTCCGACCGTTGCTACCGCGTGATCATCGCGGGCGACGTCGTCGTCGAGGTGGAGATCCCGGCCGGGAAGGTGCTGGCCGTGCCGCCCGCCGGCGAGATCCTCGACGAGCATCTTCTTCCCGAACAGACCGGGGCCGCAGATGCCCCCGCCGTCGATCCGCTCTCCGGTCGACGTGGTGCCTGGCTGGGCCATGCCCAGGCTGAGACAGCCCGCCGTCGCGGCGTGGCCATCTATGGCGACGCCGACTGCATCTCCCGGGGCATCGAGGCGGCGATCCGTCGCCACGGCGACCGCTTGCTCTCCCGGGACGCGGTGGCCCGGCTGATCGAATCGCTCCGTGCCGTGCAGCCCGCAGTGGTTGAACAGGTGGTGCCTGGCGTGCTCACGATCGCCCGCATCCACCGCACGCTCCAGTGCCTGCTCCGTGATGGCATACCGATTCGCCCTCTTGCCGAGGTGCTCGAAATCATGGCCGATCATGCCGCCGAGGCGGCCGATCCGGCCCAGTTGGCGGAACTCATCCGACGCTCGCTGGCCCACTCGGTCTGCCGTCGGGCTCGGGACTCCAGGGGAAGGCTCGTGGCTGTGCGGCTGGAAGGGTCGGCGATCGACACGCTCGTCGGCGCCTCCGGTCGTCCGCCCGCCCAGCTGATCGCAGAAGTTCGGCGTGCCGTACGCCCTGTCGTGGAACGGGGTGGCCGGCCAGTGGTGGTCGTGCCGGCGGCCGTTCGACTCAAAGTTCGCGAAGCACTGGCACGCCATCTGCCGGACCTGCAGGTGCTGGCCGCCGAGGAACTGGCGGACGAGGATCGGGTGGAGGTATTTGCGTGTGTGGGAGGTGGCGAGGTGTTGCGGGCGGCGTGAGGCGGTTCCAGAGGGCCCCTCGGCCACCGCGGCAGCCTGAATGAGCTGGGCGGGCTGGATGACCACCGGAAAAAACATTCAACGGAAAAATATTCAGGGAGCTGACGGCTCCTGGTCGATGACGAGAAGTTTGGCAGTGCTCGTCGATGTCGGATGCAGGTGAGAAGCGAGTGCGGAGAGTCGGGATGCACCAGGATGGTGCGTGTTCGGCGTGACAAGAAAAAGGTCGCGACCCGGTGGCAATGCCGGTCCGCGGCTGTGCAGGCAAGGCCCTTTCAAGGAGGATGACGTGGCGAACTATGCGTCCCAGCCGTCGGCTGAGGAGATGCTCGAGATCTGGACGACCTTCAAGGCCGACCAGTCGAACGAGACGCTCCGGAACCGGCTCATCGAGATCTTTCTGCCGCTGGTCAAATACAACGGCGAACGCATCTGGTCCCGCCTTCCCGACGGCGTCGAACTCGACGATCTCGTGTCGGCGGGCACGTTCGGTCTGATGGACGCGATCGACGCCTTCGACATGTCGCGGGGCGTGAAGTTCGAGACCTACTGCGTGCCGCGTATCCGCGGGGCGATGCTCGACGAACTGCGGACCATGGACTGGGTGCCCCGTCTGGTCCGGTCGAAGGCCAGCAAGCTCAACGAAGCGATCAAGACGCTCGAGGCCAAGCTGGGGCGTGCCCCAGCCGACGCCGAAGTCGCGGCCCACATGGGGCTGTCGCAAGAGGAGTTCGAAAAACTGCTCGTCGATGCCAATGCGTTGAGCCTCGTGAGCCTCAACAAGAAGTGGTGCGAAACCGACAGCTCGAAGGACGTCCGGGAGATCGACATCCTGGAGGACAAGAAGAGCGAGGATCCAACACGGCGGATTCAGAAATCCGATCTGATGCGGCTGGTCACCAAGGGGCTCAACCGCAACGAACGCCTGATCATCATCCTCTACTACTACGAGGAGCTGACGATGAAGGAGATCGGCGCTACGCTTGATCTCTCCGAGAGTCGCGTCAGCCAGATGCACTCGGCCATCGTGGAACGTCTCCAGAACCAGCTCGACCGGCGGAAAGTGGAATTTGCCCTCAGTTGATCAGCCGGCCGACGACAGGGCTGGGGTTCTGGGCAGGATGCGGGCCCCAGGGGCCCGCAAAATACGGAAAACAGGCAGGGAAAATTTTGTCTGAAGTTTCTGGTCGGGGTTGGTCGATGAAGAAAGGTTGGTCGCGGCGACCGCACGGGTGATTCCGTCCGGCCGCTGTCCGGCGACTGGTGTCGCCGGAACGCGGAAGCGCGGCAACAATAGCGATGAGATCAGTCAGTCAGAAAGGAACAGGCAGCCGCGAATCCCAGCTCGCACCATGAACGAACCTTCCTGCCGGCAACGGCGTAGAAGCGGACGTGTCAGGGGGCAAGGGGATTCGGAATACGGTCAGCCGGTTTCGCCACAGGAGAGCCAACATGAACATCTGGGGTGTCACGTCGACGCAGGGATCGCAGGGGCTGAACGCCTTGAAGGGTGTCGAGGCCGCACAGGCAGCTGATGGCACGCAGGCCACCATGCAGCAGGGCGTGTCCGAAGTGCACGATTCGGTGACGCTGTCGGTCGATGCCGTACGGACTGCTGAATCGACCGGCGACATTCGCTTTGATCGCGTCAATGCGATTCGGGCGGCGATTGCCGACGGTTCCTACGACACGCCTGAGAAACTCGATCTGGCCCTCGACCGCCTGCTCGACCGCCTGAGCGGCTGAGTCGGTCGGCGGCCGACCTGAAACACTGTCCAAGCAACAGCCGGTCCGGCAACGGACCGGCTGTTGGCGTTTGGTGACAGTGGCTAGCGGGCAGGCTAGACTTGGGACGTCTGAACTCCCCGGGATTTCCAATGGCCATCGCATCTGACTTTTCACTCGGCAAGGTTGACGTCGCGCTGACGCCTCGTGAGCGGTTCGCGGAGTTTCTCCAAACACGCGGCAAGCGGATCACGCGGCAGCGGCAGGTGATCGTCGACCACGTCAGCAGCCACCACGAGCATTTCGACGCGGAGCAACTCCTGGCTGGGCTCCGGCAGACGCCCGAGGGGGCGAAGGCCAGTCGGCCGACCGTGTATCGCACGCTCACCGAGATGGTCGATGCGGGCCTGCTTCGCAAAATGGTGCTCGGAGGCCGGGCTGTCTACGAGCACGACTACGGCTACCCGCAGCACGACCACCTCCACTGCACGTCGTGCCAGCAGTTGATCGAATTCTCCAGCGATGACCTCGCCAGGATCTGTGACGCGGTGGCCGGCCAGCACCAGTTTCGTGCTCGGAGCCACCGCCTCATCATCTCGGGTCTGTGTGCCGATTGCCGCAGCAATCGCAGCAAGTCACGGCATCAGGACCGGGTGTGACTGCTCACACCCGCAGGGCCGATTCGGCGGCCCGCGTGGGGCATGCGGCCAGCGCCGCCCGTACCGGACCGGCGATGAATTCCTCCACCTGAGCCGCCGCCCTACCGGCCAGGCCTGGCACGTCCATCGCCTGCACCAGATCGATGCCGGCGAAGAGCGGGTCGGCCGCCAACCGCTCGATCATGTCGTTGTCGTGTCCCTCTCGCATCCGGGCTGTGGTGGCGTGGCTATGACGGCGGAGTGCCTCGTGGAGTTCCTGCCGGTCGCCGCCCGCCTTCGACGCCGCCATCAGCAGCCGTTCGCTGGCGAGGAAGGGGAGATGGTGCTCCAGATTGCGGCGGATGGCACCGGGGAGTACGACCAGACCACCGGCGATGTTGGCGTAGATCACCAGTTGCGCATCGGTGGCGAGGAACGCCTGCGGGAGCACCAGCCGCCGCGGGGCGGAGTCGTCAAGCGTCCGCTCAAACCACTGCACCGCCGCCGTCTGGCTCGTGGTCGCCGTGAACCCCATGACAAACCGGGCCAGCCCGCACATCCGTTCGGACCGCATCGGGTTCCGCTTGTAGGGCATCGCGGAGGAGCCAACCTGATCCGCCTCGAACGGCTCCTCGAGTTCGGCCCAGGCGGCGGCCAGCCGGAGATCATTGCCGGCCTTGTGGGTCGATTCCGAGATGCCAGCGAGCACCGAGACGACCTGTGAATCGACCTTGCGCGAATAGGTCTGTCCGGTCACGTCGTAGGAGCGATCGAACCCGAGTTTCTGCGACACGATCTCGTCGAGCCGGCGAACCTTGGCGTGGTCGCCCTCAAAGAGTTCGAGGAAACTGGCCTGCGTGCCGGTCGTGCCCTTCACACCACGACCGCGGAGCAGTCGGCGGCGGTGAAGCACCTCCTCCAGATCGAGGAGCAGATCGTGGATCCAGAGGCAGATCCGCTTGCCGATCGTGGTGGGCTGCGCGGGCTGCAGGTGTGTGCGGCCCAGGCAGACGAGGTCACGGGTTTCCAGGGCGCGGTCTGCCAGCCGTTCGATCACCACGGCCAGTCGGGAGGCGATGAGATCGAGCGAATCCCGCATCAGGATCAGGTCGGTGTTGTCGGTGACATACGCGCTCGTTGCCCCGAGGTGAAGGATGGGGCGGGCCAGCGGGCAGGCATCGCCGAAGGTATGCAGATGGGCGAACACGTCGTGCCGCATCTTCTGCTCATAGTCGGCCGCCTTCGCGAAATCGATCGGCTCGAGATGGGCACGCATCTCAGCGAGTTGGGCGGGGGAGATCGGCAGACCGAGTTCGGCCTCCGCCTCCGCCAGCGCCAGCCAGGTCTGCCGCCAGAGCTTGTAGCGGTGGTTATCGCTCCAGAGCCGGGACATCTCGGTCGAGGCATAGCGGGAGGCAAGCGGGTTGTCCCAACGGTCGCGGGGATCGGCGAGGGAATCGGAATTCACGAGAGGCTCCTGGTGTACGGCTGGTGCACGTTCTCACGGCGGATGGAGTCAGGGCTGGCGGTGCTGACGGCCGGGCGTCTCCCGACGCGGGCCAGTCGCGGCCGCCGCCTGCCGACTCATCTTGCAGAAGAGCCGCTCCAAGGCCAGTCGGGCGCGCAGGCCCCGCGAGGCATCGCTCTTGAGTGCCAGGTCGAGGTCCAGGAGCCTCGTGGGAAGCTGCCGGGCCCGTCGCGGTCCGAGCTGCGTGAGCGACTCGCGGGCCTGAGCCAGGGCTTTCGGCCAGGCTGCCACGCCAGCCTCCCGAAGTGCCTGTTCGATGCCGGCGGGCCGGCCGTCCGCCGCTGGCAGTGCGAGCAGCCGGGCCGCGGTGGAGAGCCGCCGCACCACCGAGGCGATCTGGGCGCTGATGCCGATGGGGTTCTCGCCGGCCGCGAGGAGCGCAGCCAGCTGGGTGATGGCCTCGCGGGCATCGCCGGTCGCGGCGGCATCGATCATGCCCCAGGCGGTCCGCTCCAGCGGGCTGCCGGCAAAGTCGTCGATCGCCTCCGGCTGAATGGCTGTTTTCTTCGCGGCCGGATCGGTGGCGGCGGCGAGACGAGCCAACGCCTGATCGACCTGGCCGAGATTGTTACCGAGCCGTTCCAGCAGCCTCTGGGCCGTGGCGGCGGCCAACTGGATGCCGTGTCGCGACTGTGACCACTGCCGTACCCAGGCCGCCAGGTTGGCACGCGGCGAGATCGAGACATCGACGATGAGACCGTGCTTGGCGACCGCCTTGGCGAGCCGGGTGTTCGCTGGCAGGCTCTTCACTTCGAGGATCACGACTCCGCGACCGCCGGCGGCTCCGCGGGGAGAGCCGGCGAGCTTTTCGAGCCTCTCGCGTGCCGCGGTCACAAACCCGTCGGCATTCCGTACGACGGCTGCGCGGGTGGCGCCGGCGAAGAGCGGCACCGTGGCCGCCTCGTCGAAGACATCACGGGGATCGGGGTTGTCATCACCCGCGAACTCCCGCCAGGCCCAGGACCGGTCGGCCTCGTCAGGGCAGAGCTGATCGCGGAGCAGGGTGAGCATGTGGCCCACCAGGAACGACTCGTCCCCCACCAACGCGATCAGCGACGGCGTTCCGAGCGACCAGTCGGCGGGCTGCTGGAGGATATCGAGGGCACTGGCTGCGTCAGACACTGGCACGGCTCTCCACGGAGGAGCCGTCAGTGTAGCGGGTCGTGGGCCGTGCCCGGCGTGCAGCGGAGAAGGCTACAAGAAGCTCCCGGCGGAAGCCGGGGGACACCGGGATTGAATACCATCCCGCGTGCCA
>CANETO010000113.1 GCA_947440895.1 Planctomycetaceae bacterium
CCTTGTGTCTCGACGACCTCGGTGCGATCGACGACCACGGGACCTTCACGACGGACGGTCTCATTGACCACGACGGCGCGGGGCTCCTGCTTCACCTCGGCCTTCGGCCAAAAGTAGTAGCCGACAAGCCCCAGTAGCGGCAGCAACAGCAGCGGCAGCCACGACGGGAATCCCGAGGCCGGCTCCTCATGACGATGGCCGCCACGAGTCTCTTCAACGCGACGCGGCGAAGCAGACGTCGTGTCGAAGTCAGCGAGCGACAGACCCCGCGGCAGAGCTGCCTTGATGTTGTCCTTCTGCTCCGAGAAGAGACTCATGAGGCCGGCCGCATCGGGCGTGGTGCCCTTGAACTGGTTGGCGATCGTGCCCAGAACGATCGGGGCCAAGTACGTGAGCAGCGTCTTCATGATCCCGGGCTGCATGCCCGCGAACGACGCGATCGTGCCCACCAAGCTACCGAGGTTGTTGCCCAGCAGCGAGCTGAGCAGGCTGCCGCCCATGCTACCGAGGCCCGAAGCCTGGCCACCGCCGAGGAGCCCGGCCAGGTTACCGAGCGTCTTGAGGTCGAGGCCGCCCAACGAGGATGCCAACTGGCTGGCACCGCTGTTGGTCGAAGCCATCTTCCCGAACGCGCTCAACAGTGCCGGCACGGCTGCGCTGGTGGCAGCGCGGGTCTGTGTTTCGTTGGTGCCGGCCAAGCCGCCAAGCTTGCTCAGCACGTCGCCAGTCAGCTGGCTTGTTACAAGATCAACAATATTCATGATCACTCGTCTCCAGAGGGGAAATCAGGCTCAAGAAAAACCAAAACTAATCGACTCACGTCGTCCATTCACGTCGTCCATGACGTCCCGCCACCATCCCGGGGCACCCCTCGCAGGGGCCGCCGAATCCGCCTTCCGTGAGTCTCAGTCTTACGGGGCAATGTGGGGGTATGCAAGCCGCCGGAAAAGTCGGCGCAATAGGCGTGGCTGGCAGCAGATAGCCGGTGATACCTGGCTGTTTTTCCGGGCTTAATCGGGGATTTGTGGGGATTCTTGGGTGCGGAGCATCTCGGCCCCTCAGAGAATCGCCAAGGGGTTGCGGCGTTCCTCCAGCGTGCCTCGCGTCACCCCCACCCGGTTGGCTGCCTTGAGCCTGCCCCACACCTCCCGACCGGTCACCCGGCCCGCGAGCAGATCGCGGTAGCCACGGATGATGTCGCCGATGGCCTCGGCGTCCTCGTCGAGCAGCTCCACCCGAAAGTGACCAACGCCGCGGGCCAGCAGCGACGGCACCGCCTCGGCGGCACTCTGGGGGACCGCATTGAACAGCGTGTTGCGGCAGCCGACGTCGGCCGTGAGCAGGTGCTCCACGCCAATCCGGTCGCGGAGCTTCACCACGTGGTCGTCGCAGGGCCGGCCGCAGTTGGTCTTGTTGGTACCCGGCGAGAGCACTGCGCAGAACACGCAGTGCTCCATGTGAAACATCGGCATGTGCTGGTGAATCACCACCTCGAGCCACTCCGGCGGCGTCGCCGCCACCAAAGCCTGGAGCTGGTCCCGATTCAGGTCATAGGACGCCGTCACCCGCGTGAGCCCCTGCTCGATGAAAAATGCCGCCGTCAGCTCATTGGTGACGTTCAGCGAAAAATCACCGACGATCGGCAGCCCCTGGTCGTGAAAAAATCGCAGACCGCCAAAGTTACGGACCAGCACACCATCGGGCCCGGCCTTGACGAGCACCCGGAAGATGCCCAGCTCGTCCGGTTTCTGAATCCGGGGCGTGGCGAGGTGGATCGTGGCGCCGTGTGCCTGGGCCACCTCCACCGCCTCGCGATACTCGCGAATATCGGCGAAGTCCGCCTGAAGACTTCGCTCCCCGAGTTCGAGCACGGCGCGCAGTTGTGGGAGCGACCGCACCAGAACGTGGAGCGTGGCCGGCCCGGCCTTCTGTGTTCCATGCTCCGCGTGCACCTGAAGCGATGCAGGCCAGGCCGCAGGCCCGCCTCGGGTGATCCGCCTCGGCGGCAGGGCCACGACCGTCTCTTCCAGCCTCGCAACCAGGGCATGCCTGAGCTTGCCGAGCACGCTGTGCGGCACCATCGGTCCACCCGTGATCTCAGCCGTGAGCGACCGCAGCTCGAAGGGCGTGCCACCCAGTCTCGCCAACTGCGTCTGCAGGGCCTCGCTGGTGATCGCGTGCTTTGTCGCTGCGACCGTGGGCTCGTCCGACTCGACCAGACATCGTCCACCGCCCACCACCGTCGCCTCGACCCTCACGGGCTGGCCCGTCGCGGCGGTCACGTGCAGGTCGATGGGCGTCCTTCGCCCGGGATCGGCCAACTCAAAGGTCTTGCGGAGTCGGGCGGTGAGATGGGGGTCGTCGGTCTTCCAGACGGTCTGCCCCACCTGCACGGCGGTGAAATCGATGGCCCCATGGCCAAACGCGAGCTCCACCTGACCGCTCGCCACCGATTCCGTGAGGGAGCGTCCGCCCTGAAACACCTCGTAGACGCGGCCCCCTTCCGGATCATCCACCGGCCGACCGCAGTCGAAGGCCAGTCCATCGCCGCGCTTCACGCCAGCCACGAGATCGACCACCACGCGGTCCCGGCGGACAGCCACCACGGTGCCGAGCTTCACGCCACGTTTCGCGCTGCTCGTGGCAGGCACCAGCATTTTATGATCGCAGCCGCCAAGCCAACCTGGTGAAAAGCCTCGCGAGAACGACAGTTCCATCTCCTCGACATCGAGCGCACTGAGAGCGACGGGCAGCGACGCCACCGCACGATCAATGGCCGTGCGGTAGTGCTTCGTGATGTTGGCGACATATTCCGCCGTCTTCAGCCGCCCCTCGATCTTGAACGAACTGATGCCCGCGGCAATCAGCTCCGGGCTGAGCGAGTAGGCGGCGAGATCCTGGGGCGAGAGCAGGTATTTCTGGCTGCCGAGGTCGACGTCTTTGCCATCGCAGATGAGGTCATAGGGCAAGCGACACGCCTGGGCGCACTGGCCGCGATTGGCGCTGCGGCCGCCAAGTGACTCGCTCGTGAGACACTGGCCCGAATAGGCCACGCAGAGCGCCCCGTGCACAAACACCTCGAGCGGCATCGACGTCTGCCGACGGATCGCGACGATCTCGTCGATCGAGAGTTCCCGGGCCACCACCACCCGCTCCATGCCGAGTTCCTCGGCAAGTCGGATGCTCTCGGCGCTGGTGAGCGTCATCTGCGTGGAGGCGTGCAGGGGGAGATCGGGGCAGATCGATTTGCTGAGCCGGGCGGCGCCGACATCCTGCACAAGAATGGCATCGACCCCCGCCTCGGCGACGGCAACGATCATCTCCGCGAACTGCTTGAGTTCGTCGCTGAAGACGAGCGTGTTAAGCGTGGCATAGCCCTTGAGCCCGCGGCGGTGGAGCGTGCTCATCAGCCGCGGGAGATCCTCGACCGCGAAGTTCGTGGCGCGGGCACGGGCGTTGAAGCCTGTGTCGAGGCCGAAGTAGATGGCATCGGCGCCGTTTTCGATCGCGGCCTGCACGCAGTCCCAATCACCGGCGGGCGCGAGGAGTTCGGGATGGGTTGGCATATAAGGAGTATACGCCACGGGATGGGACGTCACTCGTCGTTGCCGGGGAGTTTGGCCAGCACAGTGTAGTCCTCGAGGGTCGTCGTATCGCCGACCGTCTCCTTGCCGGCGGCGATGTCACGCAGCAGTCGCCGCATGATCTTGCCGCTGCGGGTCTTCGGCAACATCGCCGAAAAGTGGATGTCGTCCGGCGCGGCCAGAGCGCCGATCTGCTGTCGGACATGCCTGCGGAGCGTGTCCTTGAGCGCGGCCAGATCGTCCGGCTCGCCACCTTTCAGCGTCACGAACACCGCCACCGCCTCCCCCTTCACGTCGTGGGGTCGGCCCACCGCCGCTGCTTCGGCCACCAGCGGGTGACTCACCAGGGCGCTCTCGATCTCGATCGTGGAGAGCCGGTGGCCGGCCACGTTGAGCACGTCATCAATCCGGCCCATGATCCAGTAATAGCCGTCGGCATCCTGCCGGGCGTTGTCGCCTGCCAGATACTTGCCCGGCACCCGCGACCAGTAGGTTTCACGAAACCGCTCCTCGTCGCCCCAGATGCCGCGGAGCATGCCCGGCCAGGGCTTCGTGATCACGAGCCAGCCGCCCTCCCCCTGATCCACCGGATCTCCGGCAGCATCGACGATCTCGGGGCAGACGCCGGGCAGAGGGAGCGTGCAGCTTCCCGGCTTTGTCGGCGTGCAGCCGGGAAGAGGACTCATCATGATGCCGCCCGTCTCGGTCTGCCACCAGGTGTCGACGATCGGGCACCGCGTGCCGCCGATCACTTCGTGGAACCACATCCAGGCCTCCGGATTGATCCCCTCACCCACGGTACCGAGCAGTCGAAGGCTGGAGAGATCGCGGCCCTCGATGTGCTGCATGCCCCACTTCATGAAGGAACGGATGGCGGTCGGTGCGGTGTAGAAGATCGTCGGCTTCTCCTGCTCGATGATCTCCCAAAAGCGGCCCTCGTGCGGAGCGTTGGGGGCCCCCTCGTAGATCAGGACGCTCGCACCGGCGGCCAGCGGGCCGTAGGTGACGTAGCTGTGGCCGGTGATCCAGCCACAGTCGGCGGTGCACCAGAAGAGGTCGTCGTCTCGCAGGTCGAAGACCCATTCGGCTGTCGTCTTTGCCCAGACCAGATAGCCGGCCGTCGTGTGCTTGATGCCCTTCGGCTTCCCGGTCGATCCGCTCGTGTAGAGAATGAACAGCGGTGCCTCGGAATCCATCGCCACCGGCGGCGTGTCGGCGGGCATGCCGGCGACGAGGTCATGCCACCAGACGTCGCGGCCCGGCACCATGTCGACGGGCTGACCGGTCCGCTTCAACACCACCACGTGCTTCACCGTGGGAGATTTCTTGAGCGCCTCGTCGACGTTTTTCTTGAGGGCCAGTGTCGTGCCACGCCGCCAGCCGCCGTCGGCGGTGATCACGGCCACGGCTTTGGCATCTTCGTTGCGGTCGGCGATCGCCTCGCTGGAAAACCCGCCAAAAATCACCGAATGCACCGCGCCGATTCGGGCGCAGGCGAGCATGGCGATCACGAGTTCCGGCGTCATCGGCATATAAATGGACACGACGTCGCCGGGCTTGATGCCCAGCTTCTGAAGGCCGGCCGCACACCGGCAGACCTCGGCGAGCAGTTCCCGATAGGTGAGCGTCCGCCGCTCACCGGTCGGCTCTCCGATCCACACGATCGCCGTCTTATCGCCCCGACCAGCGGCAATATGCGCATCGAGGCAGGCTGCAGAGGCATTGGTCTGGCCGTCTACAAACCACTTCGCTGTCGGAGACTGCCAGTCGAGGACCGTTGCATACGGCTTCATCCAGGGCAGCGTTTGGGCGCGAACGTGCCAGAAGCTCTCCGGATCACGGGCCGCCTCGTCGTAGACCCGCCGGTAGTCCTCCAGCGAACCGATCCGGGCGCGCGAGGAAAATTCCGCCGGGGGCGGAAACACCCGACTCTCCTGCATGACGCTGGCAACCCTGCCGGCAGCCTTCTCGGTGGCCCGTTGTCCCTCGGTCATGGAATGGTTCCCCTGCTGCTTGAAGCCATGAAATCACACGAGACTCGGTCCCGCCGCGGCAAGCAGACCATGCGCCGCCCCGACCGGCAATGGCCTGCGGGACTTTAGCCGGGCAAGTCGCCGCGTGATGAGGCCTCGCCGACACAGGGATCGACGCACGGGTGGGCGAACGGGCTTGCGAGGTCGGCGGAGTCACCAAACCCGATGCCCAGCGCCCTGGCCGCCTGCACCGCGGAGCTACAGGGATCGACCCGCGAGAGCGTCCGGATTGCGTCGATAATCGGCACGCTCTCGATGTTCGGCGGTCGGAAGCAGACCATCTGCCCATAATGGCCCTGATGGAGGAGGCGGACCGCATGGGCGCCAAACTCCGTGGCGAGCAAACGGTCGAACGTGGTCGGATTGCCGCCGCGTTGCAGGTGGCCGAGCACGACGGTCCGCACCTCGCGGTCGAGCAGTCGGGTCAGTTCGGCAGCCACGCGCTCACCGACGCCGCCGAGTTTCACCTGACGCCTGCGTTCGACCACCGGTCCTTTTACGTCCTCACGGTACACAAGGCCGACGTCGGGCAAATTCGCACCTTCCGCCACGACAATGAGCGTGTACTTCTTTCCTTCCGACTCGCGTTCTCGCACCTTGCGGCAGACGTTTTCGAAGGTCCAAGGAATCTCGGGCAACAGGATCACGTCGCCGCCGCCAGCAATCCCCGAATGGAGGGCGATCCAACCGGCGTGCCGCCCCATGACCTCGAGCACCATGATCCGTTCGTGGCTGGCAGCCGTGGTCTGGAGCCGGTCGAGTGCGTCGGTGGCACAGGCCACCGCCGAGTCGAAGCCGAACGTGAATGCGGTGGCCCCCAGATCGTTGTCGATCGTCTTGGGCACGCCCACGACGGGAACGCTGTGTTCGTGCAACTGCTGCGCTACGGCGAGCGAACCGTCGCCGCCCACGCAGATGAGTCCGCAGATCGAGAGCTGGCGAACGGTGGAGGCAACCTGATCGAGCAGGGCCGGATCGATGGCAACCCGTTCATTTTCCCCGACCTTGGCGGAGAAGCGGCCCTTGTTGGTGGAGCCGAGGATGGTGCCGCCTTGGGTC
>CANETO010000114.1 GCA_947440895.1 Planctomycetaceae bacterium
CATCAGCCATAGCGCCAGTGCCGGCAACACCGTGATGGCGGCGACCAGCACGCCAAGAATGGTCGCCTTGCCGAGAAGGTATTCGATGCGGCCCACAGGCCTTGTGAAATAGACGAGCCAGGCCTTGGCCCGGAGATCCCGTGAGATCAACGACGGGGCAATCAATCCGATGACAACGGCCAGGAGCACTGCCTGCGGCACCCGCATGAAGGCCAGCAGCAGTCGCGACCAGACTACGTGCCGCGTGTTGGCGACATCGACCTTCGGATCAACGACCGGGGCACCGTCGGGCAGGACGGCCTGATCGTCGCTGGACTTGCGGCGCGATCCGCCCAGCGTATCGGCTAGCACCGTGCCAAGCATCCCCACGCCGTCGAGATTGCGACCGGCCTGGGCGGCGTCGCGAATGCTGACCAGTCGACCCTCGTCGATCGCCTGCTCGAATGCGAAGAAGCTCATCGCAAAAATGACCGCAGGGCTCCACGCCAGCAAGACCATGCGGCGGAGCCAGTGGCTCGTCCACGCCAGCCGGATGCCGGTCGACGCGATCACGCCGATGGCCGAACCAGACCCGCGGCGGTTCCCCTGCCATGCACGGTAGCCGACATCATGGAGTGGCATGGCCAATCCTCCTCTCTGAGGCTTCATGGCCGTCGGCGTCGGCGTCGTCGGCAGCACGCAACGTCTGCACGAACACCTCCTCCAACGGCCTCAGGGCCGGCGTGAGCGACCGGATGACGACGCCCGCGTCGCGGGCACTCTCCCAGACGAGCCCGAGCCGATCAGCCCCCGGCGGTTCGAGCAGCAACGCTCCCTCATCATCGCCGGCCCGCCAGGCCGGCAGACCACGGGCGCAGAGTAGCCGGGCGAGGTCATCGAGCGGGCCGTCGCCTTCCAGCCGATGGGCGGGGATCTCGGGCCGGGTGAGGTCGTCGATGGCGCCGGTGAGCCGCACGCGGCCGCGGGCGAGCACCACCACGCGATCGCAGATCGACTGCACGTCGGGAAGCACGTGCGTGGAGACGAGCACGGTCTTGCCGTGGTGGCGAGCGAGCGTGACCAGCCGACCGAGCATCGCTCGTCGCTCGAGCGGATCGAGGCCGTTGGTCGGCTCATCGAGGATCACCATCTGTGGATCGTGGACCATCGCCGCGGCAAACGCCACCTTCTGCCGCGTGCCGACCGAGAGGGTTTCCACAGGCCGATACCGTTCCTGTCCCGCGTCGCACCAATCGAGCACTTCGTGGGCCCGCCTGAGGCTCTCCGTACCAGGCAGGCCGCAGAGCCGCGCTGCATACCGCACCATCTCGACGCCGGAGAGCCCCGGCACGGCGCATTCGTCTTCCGGCACGACGCCGAGAAGCGACCGCACCCGCCGCGGTTCCCGAGCCGGATCGAGGCCAAACACCCGCACGCTCCCCGCCGCCAGCCGCACAAGACCGAGGATGGAACGCACGAGCGTGCTTTTGCCGGCGCCGTTGGGCCCCACGAGGCCGGTGATGCCGGGAGTGACCTCGAGCGACACGTTGTCGAGCACCGTCCGGCTGCCGTAGCGTTTGACCACGCCATCGAGTCGCACGGGCAGGTCGGTCCGAGACAGATCATCCCGAGTTGGGTCGCCCATGCTGCTTCATCCTTGGCCCGGGCGCAAACGCGTTTCGCCGCTCACTGCTCCATCACTTCTGCTTCCTTCGCTCTCGCGAGATCGCCCACCTTGGCCTCGTATTTTTTGGTCAACTCCTGCACGTCCTCCTTGGTCGACTCACAGTCGTCCTCGGTGAGCGTGCCGTCGGTCTTCTCGGTATCGGCCGCCTTGTTGCCGTCGCGGCGAACGTTGCGGATCGCCACGCGGGCCTCTTCGCCCAGTTCCTTGATCCGGGCGGTCATTTTTCGGCGGACATCGGTGGAGAGCGCGGGAATCGTGATTCGGATCAGGCGGCCGTCGCTCTGCGGATTGAGACCGAGATCGCTGGCCTGGATCGCCTTCTCAATGTCCTTGAGCGTGCCGGGGTCGAAGGGACGAACGACGATCTGGTTGGGCTCGGGGGCGCCGACGCTGGCCAGTGCCTTGATTGGCGTGGGTGATCCATAGACCTCCACCCTCAGCGAGTCGACGAGGCCGGGGTTGGCCCGACCTGTGCGGATGCCAGTGAGGGCGTGGCGAAACACGTCCACCGCCTTCTCCATCCGTTCCTCGGCATCGAGCAGAATATCATCAGCCGGCATGGGGGGTCTTCCTCCAAGGAGTGGCGCGACTCGGCAGATGTGCCGCGAACTGCCAATTCTGACAGGCCGACGCCCTGGGAAGCAAGCGACGTCGCGGGGCTGCTGGTCGTTTGGCGAACACCGTGCCCGTGGGGCCCGTACGGATGGCATGGTGCGTTCAGCGTTTGCGGTCATCCTCCACGCGAACTAGCCTTCAGGATGGCCCGCTGCATCCCCGGAGGATGTCTGCAGGGCGTCACTTTCGACGCGCACACCGTAGTGATTCAGATGCCGTCACCAGGCGACCACCGCCGACGCGACACACGAAACAGCCGTGGGCGGCTGGTGCAGGCCGAGGCGCTAGAACCGCGGCTGGCGCTCGCCGCGGCACCGGTGGACCCCAACACGGGCTCCATCGTCGCCAGCCAGTTCCAGCCCTACGGCTCCTCGCTGCTCGGCACGCAGTTGCTGGATGTCACCGCGGGCGGGGGCCAGTCCATTCAGCTCACCGCGCCCAACAACAGCGGCACGCCCCCTGCGCCCCCGGCGACCTACGGATACCCACAGTCGCCGGTGAACACCGGTCAGATCACCGACAGCCAGGTGAACGTGGGTGGCTTCACGACGCTGGGCATGCAGCTAAAGGATGTGAAGATCACCGGCGGTGCCCTCCGCGTTGATGTGCTCGACGAGGGGATCGGGAAGCCTGCCGCCGGAGGGACCCAGCCCGTGCCGGCGGGCGGCGCGAACACGCTCCCTGCGATGGTGCCCCCGGGATCGCCTGGAGGTCCCGCCAACTCCGGCGTCATCATCTCCAGTCAGTTCAACGACGGCGGGTTCGGGCCGCTTGGCATCCAGGCCAGCGGGCTCTCGGTCGGCGGCGACCTGTCGGTCGTGTCGCGAACCACGCTCGGTGCGGCCGACGTGCCGGTGTCGCCACCCGCCGTGCCCTTCGCTCCGCCGCTGCCAAGCATGAGCGTCAACACCGGCATGATCCGAGGCAGTCAATTCGCCGACGGCGGATTCGGCGATACCGGGCTGCAACTGCGGTCCGTGTCGGTCGGCGGTGCGATCGACGTCGCTGCAGAGAAGTTCGTGATCCAGCCGACGAACGGCCAGGGGAGCCTCGGTCCGCCGAACCTCGTCGGCACGCTCAAGGCGAATTCGAGGCTGGTGATCTTCCCCAAGGCCGCGGCCGGCTCCGCCCCGCCGACCAGCATGCTCTATCCAGGGATGTTTGTCTTTGGAAAGGGTATCCCGGCCAAGACCGTGGTTCAGTCGATCGTGAATGGCCAGCGGATCATGCTCTCGAAGCTGCCGCGTGTGACGGGTGCCAGGCAATTATTCTTCTCCGGCCAGAACACGGGCACGAACACTGGTTCGATCGTATCCAGCCAAGTCGCCGACGGTGGATTTGGCGACATCGGTCTGCAGTGGTCCAACGTGACGGTCGGGGGACGGGTGGCCACGCAGCACAGCGGCCTGCAGATCCAGCCGGGACTCGACAATGTGAGCTCGATCACGACCGGCCAGAAGCAGTTCGGCCTCCTCGCCACTCCTGGCTTCGCGTCGACAGCTCCATCGAGCGGGCCCGTCACCCCCGTGGCGCCGAGTGGTACCGCCGGGACCGCAGCCGCGACCGGCTCGAGCAACGACGCGACCAACAGCGGGCGGATCATCGCCAGCCAGTTCGCGGACGGCGGCTTCGGCGACATCGGCCTGCAGTGGCAGAACGTGCAGGTGAGCGGCAATGTCGAGGCGACGCACAACTCGCTCTCCGTCCAGCCCGAGAACACCAACCAGGGTCTGATCACCGTCGCCGACGTCTCGTTCACCTCGTCGCCGCAAACGTTCGCCCCTTCACAGGCCTCCAGTGGCGGCGTGCTGGCAGCAGATCCCGCCGTCGTGACGCAGGGAACGCCCGTGTCGCCGAGACTGCCCGCGCCGACGAACCCGGGCATGACGCGGTATCTTTCCAACTCGGCCACCAACAGCGGGCTGGTCAAGCAGAGCCAGTTCGCCGATGGCGGCTTCGGCGACGTCGGCCTGCAGTGGTCCAACGTGACCGTCCGCGGCGACGTGCAGGTGGTCCACAATGCGTTGTCGATTCAGCCCGAAGGGTCGACCCTCGCGGGCGTCTCGGTGCAGAACGTCACGTTCGGCTCAGCGTCGAGCCCGGTCGGCGATCCCCGGCTCAAGCCGGCGACGCTCGCCAGCCTCACCGTGGGGCCGTCCGGCTCGGCTGGCCCGCCCCCCTTCGTGCCGAATTCGGCCTACGCACGAAAAGCGAACGCCGTGAACCGGACCAACCAGCAGTATCTGAGCAGCCCGGCCGCTGCCACCTCCCTGCAGTGGAGGTCGGTCACCCGCGACGCCACGGGCCTGGTGATCGTCAACAACGTGCTCAAGGTCACGAACAATGGCACGGCTGGGAAGCAGCCCGGCGCGGTGGCGGGCAGTATCAGGCTCAGCGGCATCACCTTCCCGGGCGGCGTACCGCCCCGAGTGCTCTCGGCACAACCGTCCGTGACCGCAAAAGCCGCCGCGGTGCCGGCCGTCAGGGTCAACGCCGCCACGAACAGCGGCACGCTCTCCGGCAATCAGTTTCTCGATGGCGGCACCGGCGACATCGGCCTGCAGTGGCGTGACGTCACGGTCAACGGCTCTGTGCGTATCGAGCACAACTCCTGCTCCATCAACGTGGTGGGAGATGCGAACGACACTGGTCCGATCACCGTCTCCGGCATCCGATTCGACTCCGGATGGGCTGCGTTGGGCGCCGCCAGCGACACGCTCTACCTGACACCGGCAGCCGGGGTCGGGCAGGCCGCTACTGCCGCCACGCCAGCGGTGATCGCCGCAGGCGGCATCAACACGGCGAGCAACTCGGCGACGCTCACGGGCGGCCAGTTTCTGGACGGCGGCATGGGTCAGATCGGCATGCAGTGGCAGCACGTGACGATCAACTGCCCGATCCGCATCGTCAACAACGTCTTCTCCGTCACGGTATCGGGCACCAACACGCATGGCGTCTCGGTCCAGGACGTGACCTTCGCCTGACGCCTCGCGGACACCCGCCGAGGCTCTTGCCGACGACTTTCCGCCGCTATCCCACGATGACCGTGGGCCGCCTGTCGGGGTCGGCGATGGCGTCGTCGAGCAGGTCGACCACCCGGTTGGGAACGTCGCCGCGGCCAAAGAGCAGGAAGTCGAGCGCCAGCCTGAGCCGGTGGCCCTTGCTCCAGCCGAACACAATGTCGAGAGGCGAGCCGTTTTTGGTCATCTCCATCGCCAGTTGCACGATCGTGTGCGAGACCGACACGCAGTCGTGCGCCGTGATCACGAAGAAATCACCCTCCTGCCGCACACCGATGATCGGAGCATTCTCGAATTCGCTCGTGTCGCCGTAGTGCACTTCCAGAAAGACGATCGGCACACCCTGCGGAATCCGGTGCTTGCGGCGGATCTCGGCCTCCTTCTCCGCGAGCGACCGCTGGCCGGGCCGATGCGGCACGAGCACCTGGAACGTGCCGTCCAAGCAGATGTCGGTCCAGAGCATCCGGGCGGCGTCATCGGCGAAGCGAAACTCCTTGAGCCTGAGTTCCTCGGCCCGCCAGAACCGGGAGAAAATCGAGATCGCCAACACGCAGCCGATGAAGATCGACGCGATGATGATGCCGTCGGGCCGCTCGATCATGTTGGCGATCGTGGTGTAGATGAACACCAGACAGACCAGGAAGAAGTAGGCCAGTGTCAGGCGGCGGCCGAGGATGCCGCGTGCATCGGCTGGCAGCGGCTTGTGGCCGATGTCAACGAGCGTGGCGATTGCCGCACTCGTCATGAGTACGAGCACGCCAGTGGCATAGGCGCCGCCCTGCGCCGACACGTCGGCCCGGAAGGCCCAGGTCACGAGCAGGTTGATCACCGTGAATGCGAGGACGAGCGGCCGGTAGGCCGCCGCCCATTCCGGGGCCATGCCGTACCGCGGCAGGTAGCGCGGCACCATGTTGAGCAGGCCCGCCATCGCCGAGGCCCCGGCGAACCAGAGAATAAGAATCGTGCTGATGTCGTAGGCCGTGCCAAAGACCCGCCCGAAGAGCGGACAGATCGGGTGCGGGCTCTCACCATGCGCGATATAGGCCAGGGCCCGGTCCATGGCCTTGCCCTTCACCGGTTCGAGCCTGAGTTCGTCGGCAGGGATGAGCGTGTCGGTGCCGGTGACGAGCGACGACCCGATCAGAAACACCGACATGATCAGGGCGGCCGTGAACAGCAGCTTCCGCGTGTTGGCGATCCGTGCCGCGGCATTGTTGGGATCGTCCGCGGTCCCCTCCATGAGATGAATCTGTAAGACACCCGTCTCGAAACCACTCATGCCGAGCGCCAGCTTCGGAAATACGATGCAGGCGATGCCCAGTACCACCCACGG
>CANETO010000115.1 GCA_947440895.1 Planctomycetaceae bacterium
ATCAGGCTCGGCCAGCACATCGTGCAGCCGAAGAACACGCCGCTTTGCAACGTCTGGCTGACGCTGCTCAAAGGCTCCGGGATCGAAGCGGAACGGTTCGGCGACAGCACGGGCGTCGTGCGGGAACTCGTCGCCGGCTGACGGTTTTCCCCAAAAACCTCACGCACTCGTTCGCCAGAGCGATTCGGGCAGTACCACGGGGAGCACACTTCTACCGCTTGCCGCGTTTGGGTCGGTAGCCCACGCTCTTTCGCTGGCGGGCCTCCTTGCCCGGTCCCGTGCGGGGGCTGCTCGCCCCGCGGCCGGTGGCAGGGCCGCCCCGGATGTGGTCGCCGGAGGTCGATTCCGTGAACGCCCGCGTCGCCTCGCTGCGTTTGCGGTCGAGCGCCTCCTTCGGCGCGCGTTCGGGGATCAGGCAGTCGCAGCCCGAGCCGATCAGGTCGTGCCGGCCCGTCTGCTCCAGAGCCCGCCGCACCTCGAAATAGTATACTGGCTTGAAGAATTGGAGCAAGGCCCGCTGCGTCCGCCGATCGCGGAGCCCCTTCGTCACTTTCACCGGCTGCCGCGTCATCGGATCGAGACCGGTGTGGTACATGCAGGCGGCGATGTCGAAGGGGCTGGGAATGAAATCCTGCACCTGGTCGGGCTGGTAGCTGTTTCGCTTGAGGAACAGCGCCAGTTCGATCATCTCCTCGACGCCACTGCCTGGATGGCTGGCAATGAAATAGGGCACCGTGTACTGCTTCTTGCCCACGCGACGGCTGGCCGCCTTGAAGGCCTTGTCGAACTCGACGAAGTCGTCGGACGCCGGCTTCTTCATCAGGCTCAAGACCTCGGGGTCTGTGTGCTCGGGCGCCACCTTCAGGTGGCCGCCGACATGATGCTCGGCCAGTTCACGGAGATACTCTGGATCCTTGCGGGCCAGGTCCATGCGGACACCCGATGCCACGAGCACACGCTTCACTCCCTCAACGCTTCTCGCCTCCTTCATCACTGCCTTGAGCGGGCCGTGATCGGTGCCCAGCAGTTTGCAGACGGTGGGATGAACGCAGGAGAGGCGGCGGCATTTCGCCTCCACCTCGGGCCGCGTGCACCGCATCTGATACATGTTGGCCGTCGGCCCGCCGATATCGGAGACCGTGCCCTTGAACCCGGGCTGCGTGGCTATGATTTTGATCTCGGAGATGATCGATTCCTGGGAACGGCTCTGGATGATCCGTCCCTCATGGGCCGTGATCGAGCAGAATGTGCAGCCGCCGAAACAGCCCCGCATGATCTGAACGCTGGTTTCCACGACCTCGTAGGCGGGAATCCGCGCTGCGCCGTAGGAGGGATGTGGTCGGCGGGTGAAGGGCAGCCCGTAGACCTCGTCCATCTCGTCCTGCTCGAGGGGCAGGGCGGGGGGATTCACGACCACCGACTCGCGACCGTAGCGCTGCACGAGCCGTTTCGCGTTGTGCGGATTCGTTTCCAGGTGCGAGATCCGCGTCATCTCGCAGAAAGCGAGTTTGTCGCTGACCACCGCGTCGTAGTCGGGAAGGTCGAGGGTATCTGGGCCGGACGGCGGTGGCTCGCTGGCCCCGAGTCGGTAGGCCACACCGCGGCGGTCACGAAGGGCTTTCACCATTCCGCTCGTGGCGAGGCCGTCGGTGGCCTGATCGGCCAAGGCGGAAAGACCCCGGGCAATGTCAAGCACGGTCCGCTCGCCCATGCCGAAGACGACCATGTCAGCCTTCGAGTCAAGCAGGATCGAGCGACGGACCGTGTCGCTCCAATAGTCGTAGTGGGCGATCCGGCGGAGGCTGGCCTCGACGCCGCCGGCCACCACTGGCACGCCCGGAAACGCTTCCCGAGAACGCTGGCAATAGGCCAGCGTGGCCCGGTCGGGCCGCCGGCCGATGACACCGTCCGGCGAATAGGCGTCGTCGTTGCGGACCTTCCGGTTGGCGGTGTAGTGGTTGATCATCGAATCCATGTTGCCCGCCGAGATGCCGAAGAACAGGCGTGGCCGGCCAAACTGTCGCCACGGCTCGCAACTGCTCCAGTCGGGCTGGGCCAGCATCGCCACGCGGAAGCCGGCCGCCTCCAGGAGTCGGGCAAGCAGGCCATTGGCGAAACTCGGGTGGTCGACGTAGGCATCGCCGCTGACGAACACGATGTCGACCGACTCCCAGCCCCGGGCGAGCATCTCGGCGCGGGTGGTCGGTAACGGCGGGCGTGGCCGACGATCGGTGGTGATGGAAAGGGACATCTGGCGGATCGCGGGAGGGCATTGTTGCGGGGGTCGGCTCTGCTTGACGAAGTGTACCCCCGGGAATCCGTTCCTGGGCCGAATCGGCGCCGCCGACACCGAGCGGATCAGACTTCCGGAAAAACGGGTATATTTCCGGCATGATGGCCGTCAGAACCCCCCTCATTGCAGACGCCCTGTGTCGCTGGCTCCAGACTGCGGTGGTGATCGTCCTGCAGATGATCGCGGCTTCGGGCCTGGTCGCGATCGCTGAGGAACCAGCCGTCCCAGCCGATGCCGGTCAGATCAGCGGGTGGATCGAACAGCTCGCTGCGGAGCAGTTTGCGCAGCGGGAGGCGGCGACCCGTAGCCTCGCTGCGGCCGGTCAGCCCGCGATCGAACCCCTGCGGGTGGCCATCGGCCGCGGCGACCTTGAGGTGAGCAGCCGGGCCATCGAGATTTTGAGGGAGATGCTCGCTGGCGAGGACCCCGATCTGGCCGCCACCGCCGAGCGCGCTCTCGAGTCGCTCGCGGAGGGATCGGACGTCGCTGTGGCCAGCATGGCGGAGGCCACCCTCGACTTCCATACGCGGGGCCTGGCCGACGCGGCCCGCGGTCGGCTCGAATCCCTGGGCGCGGTCATCACCGAGGGCTTCCTGCCAAGCGGGCAGCGGGGATTACACGCCCTTTTCACCGCTGCATGGACGGGGACGAGCGACGACCTGCGTCTGCTTGTCCGGCTCCGTCACCTGCTGCACGTGGGATTGCACGGTGTGCGGCTCGATGATGCGAGCCTGGCCGTGCTGGGACGCCTGCGGGGAGTCCAGCAGTTGCAGCTGTATGGAACGGGTGCCGGCGACGAGGCGTTGGCGGATCTTGCCGAGAAGCTGCCCAGCACGAAGATCGACGTGCGGAAGGGGGGCAAGCTGGGCGTGGCAGGCCAGGGATTGATCGGCCCCTGCCTCATCACGCATGTGCAGGATGAATCGGCCGCAGCACAGGCGGGCATCCAGATGGGCGACATCGTACTCCTGATCGACGGCCAGCCGGTGCCTAACTTCGAAGCGCTCACCGACCTGGTGGGGAGGCGGGGACCAGGGGAAAAAATTGAGCTCGATATCGAACGTGCTGGAGCCAATCCCGGGGCCGAGCCGCAGCGGTTCAAACGCACGGTGGAGTTGGGCGGCTGGGAGTGACCGGCAGCTCGTGGCAGTGTCGTGGCAGGGTCATGTCAGACACGGCGTTCCAAAGGAGAATGGTGGTCCGATGACAGAGAGCCAAACAACGAACGGCCCCGGCAGCAACGAAACGGTTGATGTCCGCTGGCACGCCCATGCGGTCAGTCGCGACGAACGCGAGCGGGCCGCCGGCCACCGGGGCTGTGTGCTCTGGTTCACCGGGCTCTCGGGCTGCGGCAAAAGCACACTGGCCAATCTCGTCGACCACCGGCTCCACAGCCGTGGCGTGCGGAGTTTCGTGCTCGATGGCGACAATGTGCGGCTCGGGCTGAACGCGGCGCCCGCCCTCCTTCGAGAGCGGCACGGAGACGAGTTTGCCAAGCGGTTTGGCCTGGGGTTCGCCGCCCAAGACCGCGAGGAGAACATCCGCCGGATCGGCGCCGTGGCCGAACTCTTCGCCCAGGCGGGCATCGTCGCACTGACGGCCTTCATCAGCCCCTACCGCCGTGATCGCGATGCTGTGCGGGCCATGCTCGCGCCGGGCGACTTCGTGGAAATCCACGTGCGGGCGCCGCTGGAGGTGTGTGAAAGCCGGGATCCCAAGGGCCTCTACAAGAAAGCCCGTGCCGGCGAGATCAAGGGCTTCACGGGCATCGATGATCCGTACGAGGAGCCGCTGGCCGCTGAACTGGCTGTCGACTCAGCCAATACCCCGGCCGAGCAGTTGGCCGATCAGGTGCTCGCCTGGCTGGAGCAGGCCGGCAAGATTCCGCCACGGTCGTAAGGCCAGGTTTGTCCGTGGGCTAACCGCTCGCGGCACTCGTGCGCAACGGACTGTCCTGAAGCCGCCGGGGGCGGTGCAAGCCTTCGACTCGGGGGCAGGATAGCCCAACTCGCTCCGGCTTCCACCGACCCCCGGCTCCTCGAATGGCGAGGCTACTGCTGCATGGCAGGATGCCATGCGCAGCACCAGCCGGCCAAGCGAATCTGGCCTGGATGGCCAGGATTCGCGTGGAGCCGTCGCTCAATCAAGAAATCCGGAGAGTTCCTCGCTGCGGGCCGGAGCCTGCAGCTTGCGGACAGCCTTAGCTTCGATCTGGCGAATCCGCTCACGGGTCACCTTGAAGATGTGGCCCACTTCCTCGAGCGTATAGCTGTAGCCGTCGCCCAGTCCATATCGCAGCTTGATGATCTCTCGCTCGCGGTAGCTCAGCGACTTCAGCACCTTCGCGATCCGGTTACGGAGCATCTCCTGAGCGGCACCCACTGCCGGATTCTCGGCACCGGTGTCTGGCAGCAGATCACCGAAGTGACTGTCTTCGCTGTTGCCCACGGGGCGGTCGAGACTGATCGGGTAGCGGCTCATCGCCGTCACGCGACGCGTCTCATCCACCGGCGTGCCTGCCCGAGCGGCGATTTCCTCGATCGACGGCTCGCGGCCGTATTCCTGCAGCAACTGCCGGGCGACGTTTCGGACGCGGGACATCGTCTCCACCATGTGCACCGGGATGCGGATCGTGCGGCTCTGGTCGGCCACCGCGCGGGTGATCGCCTGCCGAATCCACCAGGTGGCATACGTGCAGAACTTGAAACCGCGGCGGTATTCAAACTTGTCCACTGCCCGCATCAGGCCGGCGTTTCCCTCTTGGATCAGGTCGAGAAACGACAGGCCGCGATTTCGGTATTTCTTCGCGATCGACACGACGAGCCGGAGATTTCCCTCCGAGAGGCCACGTTTGGCCTTTTGGTAGCGGGCGTAGATCTCACGGATCTCGTCCATCCGCCGCTTCAGACTCCGGGGCGTCTCATGGCAGGCCTTGAGGATGGCCCGGTATTCTTCGACCAGTTTCAGTCGGCCAGCCGGCGGTTGCTTGGATCGGCGGTGGGCTTCGATCTTGCTCCGCAGTTCCTTGAGTCGCACGACAAAGTTGTCGAGCGTCGGGATCATGGTCTCGATCCGCTGGGTCCGCAGGCCGAGTTCCTCAATCAGTCGCACGCACCGGCGACGGCGGTGGCCCAGCCGGGCCCACGCCTCGCGACGCTCCGCCATCTTTCGCTTCTTCGAGAGCGAGATCCGGTAATCGGCACGGTTCTGCCGCAGCAGCACCTCCAGCGTACGCAGGTTGTGCGGCAGGCGGCCGAGGATCTGATCCTTCTCCAGACGATCGGTGACCGACACCTGCACCGTGCGGTCGAAGGGCAGTTCGCCGCGATGCACGCGGGAGAGCACCTTGAAAGACTGCTGGCAGACGTATTCACACTCCAGCAGTTTGCCGCGGAACTGTGCCCGCGTGGTTTCAATCTGGCGGGCGAGGTAGATCTCCTGTGCCCGGGTGAGCAGCGGGATTTCACCCATCTGCGTCAGATACATCCTGACAGGATCGTCTGACCAGTTCTCAACCTGCTCGATGAGAACATCTTCCCCCTCACCGCTCGCTTCGATCTCAGACTCCGCGTCCGCCTCGATCTCGCCATCAGGGAGCACCGCCGCATCGGAGTCCTCGACGAGCAGGTCGACGTCGGCCTCCTCGGCATCGACGACCTTGTCAGCGAGTTCCTCTACCTCCTGGGGAGTGGAGACAACATCGTCCTCAAGTTCATCCAGCAGCGAGTCGTACAAGGCAAAGCTCCCTTCGTGGATCGATATTCAGTCTTCAGTCAGGCATTCAGCAGCAGAACAAAACGATTCGACAACCCGTTCTTGGAGTCAGCACCCAAGCCGGCATCGTCCGGTGCATCATTCGGAGTGTCGCGAGTGTGATTCAAGGGCCAGAGAAATCCAGCGTGCCGAATTCCGGAGCCGACAGCCGCGATGTACCATCCTCCCCACATCACCGAGGCGGCCATTTCCTGCCACACCGACAGCCACGAATCCCCTCGTGGGAAGGAGGTCGCTGCCCGATCGGCATGCTTTTGCGGAAAGCTGGGTTGGGTGCGTGGAGATTGCAGGGCCTTGGGAGGTGGTCTGTCGCATCGGCGGGTCGTCCGGAGGGCTAAAGATTATGCCCCTGCTAGCGGAGAAAAGCCAGCAAATTTTTCGGTGAAAACAGCCGGGTATTCGAGAATGACACCCTGAAATGGTAAAAGAAATCGGCCGGAGAAGTTCTGCATGCACCGGACGAACGAGCGTCGGCGGAATCGGGATCATGAACGAAGCCAAAAAAACCTTTCTGCTGCCC
>CANETO010000116.1 GCA_947440895.1 Planctomycetaceae bacterium
AACGGCACGGAGATCGACGAACAGAACTACCGCTATCCAGGGCCCAAGCCGAGTTCGCGGGAGTCGGCCGTGTTGATGCTGTCCGACGCCGTCGAGAGCGCCAGTCGTGCCCTCACCGAGCCGACACCGGCCCGGATTGCGAGCCTTGTCCACGATCTCGCCATGAAGCGGTTGCTCGACGGCCAATTCGACGAATGCGGCCTGACGCTCGAAGAACTCGAGCTCATCGAACGCAGCCTGGTCAAGAGCCTGACGGCCGTCTACCACGGCCGCGTCAAATATCCCGATCAGAGGACGGCCTAGTGTCTCGACTCCGCGGCCGCGTCTCCCCCAAGCCGCCCCGGTCGACCATCGTCGTCGACGTGAGCGACCGGCAGAGATCGCTCCGTGTTTCCGCGCCCGGGCTTGAGCGGCTGGTTCGCAGAGCCCTCGCCGCTGAGGGGATTGAGCACGCCGAGATCGGTATCATGCTCGTGGATGACCGACGGATCGCCGCGGTTCATCGCCGGTGGCTGGGGGTGGCGGGCCCGACCGATGTGATCACGTTCGATCTGTCTGCCGGTGCCGCCGGGCCACCGCAGGCGACCGTTCTGGCCGGAGACGTCGTCGTGAGCACCGAAACCGCCCGCCGCATGGCTCGCGTGGTCGGCTGGACTCCGCGGCAGGAACTCGCTTATTACATCGTTCACGGCATCCTGCATCTCACCGGCTACGACGACCTCACGGCAGCAGGACGCCGGGCGATGCGAGCCCGTGAACGGGCCGTCATGAAGGCCTGCGGGCTACCGGCACCTCCGCGACCGAGAGCCGTTGGCACCACCCCATGAACGCTGCCGAATCATTGGGCCTTGAGTCGGCTTTGCTGCTTCTGTTGCTGGCGAGCATGGCCGCGGTCCAGGCCCGCAGCGTCCGCGGTGCCGAACGGCATCGTATCCAGGACCTCTGCAGGCGGGCCGGAGTGCCACACCACTACGACGAGATCGTGGCGGGTAGCGAGACGACCGCCTTCATCGCCGCATCGGTGGTCGTGATCGCGGCGGTCGTTGCCACGTTGCTGGCGGCCCGTGGACTATTCGCCGTGTCGGGCGGTGTTCTGGCGCTGGAGGTATCAGCCGTCGCTGGCTGGATCGCGATCGTCTGGATCGTGCTCGTCGTGGTGCCGATGCTGCTGACGAAGTTCGCAGGGCCGTGGATCGTGGTGACGACGTGGCGATTGTGGCGACCCGTGGTTCGAGTCTTGGCGCCGGTCGTGCGGGTGCTTGGCGGTCTGGCCGCCGCCCTCGGCCGCTCGGCCGTTGGGCAGGTGAGCGACGACGTGGCTCAGGAACGGTCGCAGGACGAACTGCGGCTGGTGGTGGACGAAGCGCACCGCGAAGGCCGCATCGAGGGGACGGCCCGCGACATGATCAGAGGCATCATCGGGCTGGACGAGGTTCGCGTGGCGCAGATCATGACGCCCCGCACGCAGATGATCGCCATCCCGCTGGCCACCGACTGGGACGAGGCAGTCCGCATGGCCGCGGAGAGCGCCCACACTCGACTCCCCGTGTGGGACCGCTCCTCGGACGATGTCGTCGGAATCTTGCACACGCGGGACGTGCTCAACCGGCTGGCCGAAGGCCTCACGCCGACGGCCGTTGTCCCCCCTGCAGAACCGCGAGGGATTCGACCGCTGCTGCGACCTCCGTGGTTTGTGCCCGAATCGATGAGCGTGCAAACGCTGCTGCTAGAATTCCAACGCGGCAAGACGCACATGGCCATCGTCACCGATGAATTTGGGGGCGTGGCGGGGCTCGTGACGATCGAAGACGCTCTTGAGGAGATCGTCGGCGAGATCGCGGACGAGCACGACGAGGCCTTCTCGGACGGCATCCGGCAGGTCTCGCCGGACGTCTGCGAGGTGCTGGCGCATGTTCCGATCGCACGGCTCAACGAGCGGATGCGACTGTCGCTGCCCGAGGAGGCGGGGTATGAGACGATCGGCGGCTTTGTCTTCCATCAGTGCGGCCGCATCCCCGAGGTTGGGGAAGCCATCACATCACACGGGGCGTTGGTGAAGGTGCTGGCTGCCACCCGCCGGCGGATTGACCTGATCCGGATCGAGCGCACCTCGCTCGAACGCCCTTCGGCTGATCGGCCCGGGAGCATCGGACACGATGGCGGCTGAGAAGGCACGGGCGATCGTCATCCGAACATTCCCGTTCGGAGACACGAGTTCGGTGGTCACCCTATTTACCCGGGAATCCGGCAAGCTGCGGGCTCTGGCGAAGGGGGCGTGGCGGCCCAAGAGCGGTTTTGACGCCGCCCTTGACCTGCTTTCGATCTGTCAGGTACTCGTCCTCCGGAAATCCTCCGATGCGTTGGATCTGGTGACGGAAGCCTGCCTCGAGCATCGCTTTCGGGTTGGCAGGAGCCAGGCGGCGTTTCTCGGCGGGATGCACGTGGCTGAACTGCTCGACACGCTCACCGCGGATGGCGATCCGCAACCGGAACTGTTCGACGTTGCCTCCTCCACCCTGCGAATCCTTTCAGCCCCCCGTGTTGCCCATGATCCAGCACTCGCCACACACGACCTCTCCGACGGCCTCGTGCGGGCTCTCATCACGCATACCGAATTGGCGATGCTCAGAGTGGTCGGCCAGGCGCAGGCGCTCGTGCGATGTGCCGAATGCCGTGGAGCCATCGCCACCGGTGGCCGCGTCGCTTTTGGCATGCTCGATGGAGGCGTGCTGTGTGAGGAATGTCGCCGCGGCAAGCTCTCCGTCGTCTCCGTCTCCACGGATTGCCTGGCGACCCTCCGACTCCTGGCAGGCTCTCCCGATGCGTGGAGATCGCTGGTCCTTCCGCCAGCCATCGATAGCGAGGTGCGTGCCGTTATGAACACCATGCTTTCCCATATCTTTGGCAGACGGCCGCGTGTCGCCCCACTGCTCCAGCCGCGATCCCGCTCCGCCTCGCCCCGCCCCGCCTGATGTGCTGTCCGGTCCGCCCCTTCACACGTCGTTGCATCGCTATGCCATCAGTCCGCACTCAGACCTCCATCCGTCCGATCAGCCGCACCGTCTGCACGGCAGGCATCGCTTGCCTGTTCCTGCTGGGGGGATGCGCCACGATCAAGACGCCCAAGTGGCCATGGTCGAAAAACCCGGAGGCTGACAAGACCGTCGCCGGCGAGCTTGGCGAGGATGGCGACTCCTCGGTGATCTCCTCCGAGTTCAACCCCGTCGAGCAGGAGTTCGGCTGGGAGTATTTCAAGGGGGAGAACATCAAAAGGCGGTGGAAGAAGATGCTCGGCCGTGGCCCCAACGAGCCGGTGGCCCGCAAGGCATTGGCGGAGGCAGACGGCCTGTTCCGCGACCGCAAATACGCGGAGGCAGCCAAGGAATACAAGGTGGCGATCGATCGGTGGCCCGACTCGGTGATCGAGGAGGACGCGCTCTGGCAACTGGCCGAATGCTGGTTCTTCACGGATCGCTACCCGAAGGCGGAGGACTGCTACGACGAACTGGTCAAGAAATACGCCAACTCCCGGTATCTCGACCGTATCGCACAGCGGCAGTTCGTGATCGCCCAGTATTGGATTGCGCTCGACCAGAAGAACAATTACATGACGATCGTGCCGAACCTCGCCGACCGCAGCCGGCCGCTGTTTGATACACGTGGTCGTGCGATCAAGGCCTACGACCACGTCCGGATCAACGATCCACGCGGGGCGCTGGCCGACGACAGCATCATGGCCCAGGCCAACGCGCACTTCGTCGATCGACAGTGGCTCGACGCCGACTATTTCTATGGTCTGCTCCGTAGCGAGTATCCCGAGAGCGACTTCCTGCTCCAGGCGCACCTGCTTGGACTGCAGGCCAAACTGCGGGCCTACCAGGGGCCCGGCTACGAAGGGGGCATCCTCGACGAGGCGGAACTTCTCGCCGATCAGACCATCGTGCAGTTTCCGGACCAGTTGGCTGGCGATGAGGCCGAGCGCGTGCAGACCACGCGGGCCGCGATCGCGGCGCAACAGGCGACTCGTCACTGGAATCGTGCCGAGTTCTACGCCAAGGGCGAGCATTACACGTCGGCCCGCATCTATTACTCCCTGCTCGCCCGCGACTATCCCAAGACGATGCTGGCCCAGCAGGCCCGTGACCGACTCGAAAAGTACAACGGGCTGGAGGACGTTTCCGACAATCCGTTTCCGATGCTGACGGCGATGCTCAATCCTGATTCGCTCAAGGAAGCCGAACTTGATGCGATGGCTGAGGCCGACACGGCGATCGCCCGCGAGGATACTTCCGGCATCGCCCCGCCTCTGCGTTGACTCCTGCGATGAAACGAAGAGTGTTCATGGCCGCGCGTGTCGCCCATTTTTGCCGGCTCGCCTGCATCGTGCTCGCATGCGTGGCCGTCGCCTCAGGCGGCTGTGCCGGCTACCGCTTCGGCAACAACACGCTCTACGCGCCAAACGTGCGGACGGTCTATGTGCCGATCATCCAGTCGGACAGTTTTCGCACGACACCAAATATCGACATCGGCGAGCGACTCACCGAGGCGGTCTGCAAGGAAATCGAGAAACGCACCCCCTTCAAGGTCGTCGGCGATCCCGCCGCCGACAGCGTGCTCACCGCCCGGATCGTCGCCGATACGAAGCGGATGGTGGTGGAAAGCCCCACCGACCAGTCGCGGATGGTGGAGATGAACTTCCAGGTGCTCGTGACCTGGGCCGACAGAGGTGGCGCGGTGCTTGCCTCCGGCGGTGTGCCGTTGCCCGCGGCCAATGTCGACGTCGGCCAGGCATCGATGCTCGTGCCCGAATACGGCCGCTCCGTCGCCAGCACGCAGCAGGAAATGATCACCAAGATGGCCCAGCAGATCGTGGGCCTGATGGAAGAACCCTGGTAGCGGACGGCCGCGCGCCGCGAGCTGGGAACGTGTGCGTGTCGGTCGGGCTTCCCGAACACGCTCCGCTCGCGGGGCGGCTCGGCGAATGCGTCGGGGGCGATGGTGCGCCCTTTCCGCCGAGGCGCCCTAATGCTCGCTTCGGTGTCCGGGAAGCCCGCCCTCGTCTGGCGTGAAGGCCGATCCCGGCTCGCTCGTCCTGGGAGGGTAGGATGACAGCATGATGATTCACCCCCGGCCAACACACTGGCAGTTGCGGACCACCCGGCTGGCGTTGCCTGACGGTGGTGGAGTGCGTCGGCCGCTCGTGATGGGGATCGTCAACGCGACGCCCGATAGTTTTTCCGATGGTGGTCGGCACGCGGGCGTCGAGGCGGCCGTGGCCCATGGCCTGGCCCTCGTTGCCGAGGGCGCTGACATTCTGGATGTCGGCGGCGAGAGCACGCGGCCCTATTCAGAGCCGGTGTCACCCGATGAGGAGCTTCGCCGCGTGGGCGAGGTGGTGCGGCAGTTGTCCGAGCGGGCCGGTGTGCCGGTTTCGATCGACACCTCGAAGGCGATGGTGGCCGCCCGGGCGGTCGAACGCGGTGCGGAGATCATCAACGACGTCACGGGGCTCGAAGGAGACCCCGACATGCTTCGCGTTGCCCTCGATTCACGGGCCGGCATCTGCGCGATGCACATGCAGGGCACTCCCCAGACCATGCAGGTCAACCCCCGCTACGACGACGTCGTGCGCGACATCCACGCCTACCTCGAGCGGCGTCGCGACTCGCTCCTCGCCGCGGGTATCCCGCTCGACCGGATCTGCCTCGATCCCGGGATCGGATTCGGCAAGACCCATGCCCACAATCTCGAACTGATGGCCCGTGCGGGCGAGTTTCTCGACCTCGGCGTGCCGATCCTCGTCGGCCATTCCCGCAAAGGATTCATCGGCAAGTCGCTTGAGCAGGCCCTGGGCCGGCCTGCAACGCTGGAGGAACGCGACGGAGGCACCGCCGGGAGCAGCTGCGGGCTCGCCGCCGCGGGGATCCAGATCGTCCGCGTCCACGCCGTGGCCCTCGTCCGCACCGCGCTGGAACTGTATTGCTGCACCGTGGTGGGGAACGGAAAATCTCCTGATGCTGAGGAGCCGGACGGAGGGGCAAGTTAAAAACTCGTCCCCACAAGGAGCCGGTGAATTCTGCGACTCACAAGCGATCCACCATCATCCACGAGCCTCCCGTAGCAGAATCCGCCGGCGACGAGCATGCCGCAGCCGGCGAACCAGTGCGTTCTGTCAGCACCGGCACGAATGGCTATAGACCGGCGATCGCCTCGTTGGCAATCCGGGCGCACTCCTTGATGTCGGCGAGCGGATTCTGCTCATTCTCCTCGTACTCGAGCGAGAGCGCCCCGTCGGCCGGGAAGTCGGCCGCCACCAATGCCGCCATCACGGCCGGCACGTTGAGGTGTCCCTTGCCGAGAATCACGCCCTTCGTCTTGTCCTGCATCTCGGCGAAGTCCTTCAGGTGGATGCCGTAGAGCCGGCCCTTCAGCAGCCGGATCACCTCCACAGGTTGCTCTCCCGACCGCAGGTAGTGGCCAAGGTCGGCGCAGGCCCCGATGCGAGGGTCGTATTTCTCCACCGCCTGCAGCACGTCGATCGCCTTGCTGTAGCGGCTCGTCGGCCCGTGGTTGTGGAT
>CANETO010000117.1 GCA_947440895.1 Planctomycetaceae bacterium
CGACGCAGGCGTCGATCGGCACCCTTGTCTGCACGAGCGTGTCCCGATCGCGGAGCGTGACGGTCTGGTCGGTGAGCGTCTGTCCGTCGATCGTGAGGCACCAGGGCGTGCCCGCCTCGTCCTGACGGGCATATCGCCGGCCGACCGAGCCCTTCTCGTCATACATGCAGGGCATGTGGGCCTTGAGCCGGCGATAGAGATCGATCGCCACCTCCGGCATGCCGTCCTTCTTCACCAGCGGCAGGATCGCCGCCTTGAGCGGCGCCAGCCGGGGATGCAGTTTGAGCACGGTGCGACTGCGGGGCTTGCCATCCTCGTCGGGCACCTCGTCCTCGTGGTAGGCGTCGCAGAGAAACGCCAGCACGGCCCGGTCGGCCCCGGCCGATGGCTCGATCACGTGCGGCACGTAGCGTTCCCGCGTCGCGTCGTCGAAGTAGCTGAGGTCTTTGCCGCTGCCCCGGTGCCGTGGCTTGCCGTCGGGGCCCGTCTCCACGACCAACTGCCCATCCTTGCGGACGAGTTTGCCCTCCATGTGGCTGCGGAGGTCGAAGTCGCCACGGTGGGCGATCCCTTCCAGTTCACCGAACTCGCCCTCCGCCAGAAAGGGAAAGGCATATTCGATGTCGGCGGTGCCGACTGAATAGTGGGAGAGTTCATCGGCATCGTGCTCCCGGAGCTGGAGCTTGCCGGCGGTGAGGCCGAGGCTGAGATACCAGTTCCAGCGCCGGTCGCGCCAAAAGCGGTACCAGGCGGCGGAGTCGGCCGGCTTGCAGAAGAACTCGATCTCCATCTGCTCGAACTCACGTGACCGGAAGGTGAAGTTTCGCGGGGTGATCTCGTTGCGGAAGCTCTTGCCGATCTGGGCGATGCCGAAGGGCACGCTGACCCGCGACGTGTCGAGCACGTTCTTGAAGTTCATGAAGATGCCCTGCGCCGTCTCCGGCCGCAGGAAGGCGCGGTCGTCGTCGTTGCCGGCGAGGGCTCCGATCCGCGTCTCGAACATCAGGTTGAACTCGCGTGGCTCGGTGAGCGTGCCGGGCTCGCTGGCATCGGGACCGAGCGCCCCGGCAAGCGCGATCGAGCCGTCCGCCACACTGGCCGCCAGCGGCACGAGAGCCCCTTCCCACTCGATCTCGTCCACCTGTTTGGCCCGCAGGCCGAAGAATTTCTGGGCCTTCTGCACGGTGTGCGGCGCGGCCTCCTCGCCCGACTGGTCGGTGACGACAAACACCTTCTTGCCGCGATGGCTCGCCCAGCGGCCGTTGAGGTGGTCGTAGCGGTAACGGCGTTTCGATTCGCGGCAGTCGATCATCCAATCGTGGAACAGGTCGAAGTGGCCGGAACACTTCCAGACCTGCGGATGCATGATGATCGTGCAGTCGAGGCCGGTCATCTCGTAAGGCGTCGGGGCACCCGGGAGCGTGGACAGTTCGTCGTGGCCTGCGACCATGTCGTGCCACCAGCTCTCCTTCAGGTTGCGTTTGAGCGCGACACCAAGCGGGCCGTAGTCCCAGAAGCCGTTCAAGCCGCCGTAGATCTCGCTCGACTGAAAGATGAAACCGCGTCGCTTGGCCAGCGACACGATCCGGTCCATCCGCGACTGATCGTTTTGTTTTTCCATGAAGGCGTGGGCTCGCAGAGGGACGATCCGGGGTCGCCGGCCGGAAGGGTTCCGGCGCGTTCGCCCGAGCGAAGGAGTGTAGTAAGCCCGCCGAGCCGCGGTCCACCTCAGGCGTGATCGGCGGCGTCAGGGAGCAGCCAGCCTGCTTCGGCGTCCTCAGGCCCGCGGGCACGGGCGAGCCGAGGCACTACCGGCAGGCTGTCGATGGCGGCGGCGGCCGGCAGGTCGGCCTGCATGCCGAGTTCGATCAGATTGCGGCCACCCAGTGACAAGGCAAATGCGGCGGCGATCACCAGGCTGGCATCGGCGTCGGCCGCCGTCGCCAGCACGCCACGAAACGCTTCCCGGGCGACCATGGCGGAGGCGTCGAGCATGTCGCGATCGCTGCCGGGCTGGCGGCTCGCCGCGTCGAGGATGCCGCCGGCGGCAAGGATATCCTCCTCTGTGACCTGCCCATCCGTGCCGGCACAGACAAGATGGATGTCGGGCGCGCCGTGCACCATGGCGAGCGACCGGGCCCGCGCCGCCACAGCCGTGCGGTTCACAATACCGCCGATGAGCACCTCGGCGGCACGCCCACAGGCATCGAGGGCGGCGGTGCCGTTGGTCGTCGTGATCACGATGTGTCGACCGGCCACTCTGGCTGGGACATATTCGAGCGGGGAGTTGCCGAGGTCGAAGCCGTCGATCCGCAGGCCACCGCGTTCGCCCCCCAAGAGCATCGTGGAGTCGGGCCCGCCACTGGCCGCCAGAGCCCGTGCCGCCTCGACCGTCAGCACCGGCCGGACACCGGCCGCCCCGTGGGCCAGAGCCGAAATGATCGTGGTCGAGGCCCGCAGGACGTCGATCACGACCACGATCCCTCCCGCGACCGCCCCCGGCGGGATACGATGAAAGAGATCGTGACAGTGCCAGTGCAACGGATGCATCGAACGTTTCAGGAGTGCGCGTGACCAACCCATCGCCGGCCACCATAGAACAAGCCCCGGGCGATGTCGACAAGGGCGGTGCCGTCGACAAAAGTGGGAACCGGGTTCGAGGCATGTTCGCCGAGATCGCCCCCCGGTATGACCTCGTCAACCGGATGCTCTCCGGCGGCATCGACGTCTGGTGGCGGCACATCACGGTCTCCCGCGCGGCGGCACCCCGGACCGGAGCGATGCTCGATGTCTGCACCGGCACCGGCGACCTGGCACTGGCCTACCGGGCAAAGTGCGGGCCCGATGTCCGCGTGGTCGCGTCCGACTTCTGCCGCCCGATGCTCGACCGCGGCATCGAAAAGTCGGCGAAGACGGGGGCGGCGATTGAGTGGGTGGAGGCCGACGCGATGGCCCTCCCCTTCCCTGACGCGACGTTCGACCTGGTGACCGTGGCCTTTGGACTTCGCAACATCGCCGACACCTCGCGCGGCCTCACCGAGATGGCCCGGGTCTGCAAGCCCGGCGGCAGGCTGGCGATCCTCGAATTCTCGCTGCCCAAGAATGTGATCATCCGGAATGCGTACCTCTGGTACTTTCGTCGCGTGCTTCCCTTCATTGGCAACACCGTCGCCCGCAACCGCTCCGATGCCTACACCTACCTGAACCAGAGCGTCGAGGCGTTTCCGTCGGGACAGGCTCTGGCGTCGCTCGTTCGAGCCGCCGGCTTCGACAGGGTCGAGATGGTGCCGCTTACGTTTGGAATCGCCACGCTCTCCATCGCCACCCGCGCCTCGTGAAAGTCGCCATGTCCGCCGGCCAGCAGTCATCTCAATCACCGCTCGTGCTGGGCATCACCGGCGCTTCCGGTGCCGCGTATGCCGTGAGGTTGCTCGAAGTGTTGCTCGAGGCGGGGCGGAACGTGCACCTCTCGATCAGCCCGTCGGGCCAGGCGGTGATCGGTGAGGAGTTGGGCCTCCGCATCGATCTCGACCGGTTCGAACCGGAGACGCTGCTCGGCAAGGCGTCGCCGGCGCTCGGGCGGCTCGATCGTCTCACCTACTACCACCACAAGAACCTGATGGCTCCGATTGCCAGTGGCTCGTTTCTGACAGCGGGCATGGTGATCTGCCCGTGCAGCGGCAGCACGCTCTCGGCCGTGGCCCACTCGATGGGAGAAAACCTCATCCACCGGGCGGCCGAGGTGCATCTCAAGGAACGACGGAAGCTGGTTGTCGTGCCCCGTGAGACGCCGCTCTCGCTGCCACAACTGAAGAACATGCAGGCGATCCACGAGGCGGGCGCGGTCGTGCTCCCTGCCTCGCCGGGCTTTTACCACGGGGCCACGACCGTCGCCGACCTCGTCGACTTCGTGGTGGCGCGAATCTGCGACCAACTCGGCGTGACCAACACACTGGTGCGACGTTGGGGGGAGGCCACCTGATGGCCGCTTCTCTCCGGACCTATCTGGAACTGGTGCGGTTCAGCCACACGATCTTCGCGCTGCCGTTCGTGATCATGGCGGTGCTGATCGCGATTGCGTTTGGCAACAGCCCCGCCAGTGCGGCGGGAACGGCGCCGCTGACCTGGCTCAAGTCCCTCGTCGGCATCCTCATCTGCATGGTGACGGCCCGGACGGCGGCAATGGCCTTCAACAGGCTGGTCGACCGCACGATCGACGCGGCCAATCCGCGGACCGCGTCGCGTCACCTACCGCGGGGCGACGTCGGCGTCGCGGAGGTCATGGGCCTGATCGCGGTGTCGTGTGGCGGCTTCGTGGCAGGCACGCTGCTCTTCCTCCCCAACTGGCTGCCGCTCACGCTCTCCGTGCCGGTGCTCGCCTGGCTGCTGGGCTACAGCTACGCCAAGCGGTTCACGATGCTGGCCCACGTCTGGCTGGGAGTGGCGCTCGGATTCGCCCCGGTAGCGGCGTGGATCGCGCTGCGGGGCCAGGAGATCCTCCGCAATCCCGCAGACATCCTCCCCGCCGCCATCCTCGGCCTGGCGGTGGCCGTCTGGGTGGCAGGCTTCGACACCATCTACGCCTGCCAGGACGCCCAGTTTGACGCCGCCCACGGCCTGCAGAGCATCCCAGCCCGGCTGGGCGTGCCGCGGGCGCTCGGGCTCGCTGCTGGCCTGCATGGGCTCACGCTCGTGATTCTGGCTCTCCTGCCGATGGTCGTGCCGCAGTTGGGGCCGATCTACTGGCTGGCCCTGGTGGCGATCGCAGCCCTGCTTCTGTGGGAGCACTCGATCGTCCGCCCAGACGATCTGTCGCGGGTGAACGAGGCGTTTTTCAACGTCAACGCGATCATCGGCGTCGTCCTGCTGGCGGCGATCGCGGCCGATCTCTGGTGGTAAAAAGTCCCCTGACGCCGCCGTTGGGGGGCCACGCTCTCCCCCGATTTGGGCCGGTCTGTTGCGATCCGACCGGGGGTGCGGTTTAAGCTTTGTCGGCTTTGCTGCCCCAGAAACGTGGCCACACCGCAGGAACACTCATGATCCGTGCCATCACGCCGTCGCTTGCCCCCATCCGCGAGAAGATCGAGGCCGGAGAACGCCTCGATGCGGCCGAAGCCGAGATGCTCTGGGACGAACGGCTCGATCTGCACGAGCTTGGCGAACTGGCCAACCTCGTCCGCGAGCGGAAGAACGGCAACCTCGGCTGGTACAACATCAACACGCACCTCAATCCCACGAACGTCTGTGTCTACCGCTGCACGTTCTGTGCGTTCCGAGCCGACCTTCGCGAGGCCCGGGGCTATGTGATGAGCGACGAGCAGATCCTCGCCCGCGGCCACGAGGCGGTCGAGTCGGGCTCGACGGAGATGCACATCGTCGGCGGCCTCCACCACCAGCGGGACTACGACTGGTATCTCAACATCATCCGGCTACTGCACGACCACTATCCGACGCTCCACCTCAAGGCCTGGACACCGGTCGAGATCAACTGGTTCTGCCATCTCACGAAGCGATCGATCCGCGACATCCTCGTGGAACTGAAGGACGCGGGGCTCGGCAGCCTTCCCGGCGGCGGCGCCGAGATTTTTCATCCGGAGGTCCGCGACAAGATCTGCGAGCACAAGGCCGACACGAAGGAATGGTTCAACGTGCATCGCACGGCCCACTCGCTCGGCCTGCGGAGTAACGCCACGATGCTCTACGGCCATATCGAAAACGCCTTCCACCGCACCGATCATCTGCTCAAACTCCGCGACCTGCAGGACGAGACGGGGGGCTTCCAGACCTTCATTCCGCTCGCCTTCCATCCTGAAAACACGCGGCTCTCGCACATCCCGAAGCCGACCGCGGCGATGGATCTGCGGACCGTGGCGGTGTCCCGGCTCGTGCTCGACAACTTCGACCACGTGAAGGCCTACTGGATCATGCTGGGGATCGGCACGGCACAGGCGGCGCTCGCCTATGGGGCGGACGATCTCGATGGCACGGTCCGGCACGAACTCATCTACCACGACGCCGGTGCCACAACGCCGGAGGTGCTCTCGGTCGAGCACATCAAGCGACTCATCCGCGAGGCTGGCCGCGAACCCGTGGAACGCGACACGCTCTACCATCGCGTCGTCCGCGACGGCACGACGTGGACCGCACAGCCCACCAACGCGTCGTAGTGGATGCGTCGGGCGGTTCGGGGCTGCCCATGCCCCGTCGCCGGACGTTCGCTACGGGCATCCTGCCCTTCGCTCACTCGATGCTGACTGCGCTACGGCATCCTGCCTGCGCTTGTCAGCAACGCCGGCTCTTGGGGCCCGGTCAGCCCCTCACGGGATCTGCATTCGAAACAGTTAACTCATAAGAGCTCCGGGTAGTAGAATCCTCGGTGAAGCATGCGGATAAAGTGGGCCGAGGTGCGCGGCGATGACACGTCTGACAAGGATGGGGGTTCAGCCCCGGCGACGGTGTCGTTGTGTTGCTGCCATCCTCTGTCTGCTGGCGGTGTGCGCATCCGACGTGCGGGCCGGTGCTCCCCGACTGGCCTACGACCGGGATATCCGGCCGATCCTGGCAGAA
>CANETO010000118.1 GCA_947440895.1 Planctomycetaceae bacterium
CCGAAGGAGAAAAACTCGGCCGTTTCCGCGATCTCGTCGGCCGTCAGGGCACCGCGCGGGATCTCGATCATCGTGCCGACGAGATACTTGATCTTCTGTCCGGTCTCCTTCTGCACCTGCTCGGCGACCCGGTGCACGATCTCCACCTGGTTGTCGAGTTCCTTCTTGAAACCGACCAGCGGGATCATGATCTCTGGCTTCACCTTGATGCCGGCCTTCTGCACCTTGGCGGCAGCCTCGAACACAGCGCGGGCCTGCATCTCCGAGATCCCCGGATAGCTGATCCCGAGGCGGCAGCCGCGGTGGCCGAGCATCGGGTTGAACTCGTGCAGGGAGTGCACGCGGGCCTTCACCGTCTCCAAAGAAAGCTTCAGCTTCTTGGCGAGATCGGCCTGGGCCTTCTCGTCATGCGGCACGAATTCGTGCAGCGGCGGGTCGAGGAACCGAATCGTGGCCGGCCGGCCGTCGAGGGCCCGGAAGATGCCCTCGAAGTCGTCCCGCTGGTAGGGGAGCAGTTTGGCCAGCGCCTTGCGGCGGGCCTCCTCGCTGTCCGCCAGGATCATCTCCCGCATCGCGTCGATGCGGTCGCCCTCGAAGAACATGTGCTCGGTCCGCGTCAGGCCGATGCCCTCGGCGCCAAACGCGATCGCATGGCGAACCTGCTCCGGCGTGTCCGCATTCGTCCGCAGGCCGAGCTTCCGATACTTGTCGGCCAGCTTCATGATGAAGGCGTAATACTGATACACATCCGAGTCGGCCGGCTTCATCGTGCCGGCGATCAGCACCTGCAGCAGTTCGCTGTCGGCGGTCTTGATGGCACCGGAGAATACCTCGCCCGTCGATCCGTTGATCGAGATCGCATCCCCTTCCTTGAGCTTGTGCCCACCGCAGGTGAGCGTGCCCTTGGCATAATCGATCTGGATCTCACCAGCCCCGGCCACGCAGACCTTGCCCATCTGCCGGGCCACGAGCGCTGCATGGCTCGACACGCCGCCGCGGCTGGTGAGGATGCCCTCGGCGGCGATCATGCCGCGAAGGTCCTCGGGGCTCGTCTCGACCCGCGCCAGCACCACCTTCTTGCCGGCGTGGGCCAGTTCCTCGGCCTTGGCGGCGGTGAATACCAGTTGCCCGGTGGCGGCGCCAGGGCCAGCCGGCAGGCCCGTGGTCAGCACCCGGCCAGCCTTTTTGGCGGCGGCGTAGTCGGCCCGATCGAAGATCGGTGCCAACAGCTGCGAGAGCGCATCGGGATCAGCCGACTGGATGGCATGCTCAGGCGTCATCAGCTTCTGCTTGACCATGTCGTGCGCGATCTTCACGAAGGCCAGGGCGGTCCGCTTGCCGTGCCGCGTCTGCAGCATGTAGAGCTTCTTCTTCTCGACGGTGAACTCGAAGTCCTGCACGTCGCCAAACTTCTTCTCGAGCGTCTGGCGGACCTTCTCCAACTGCTTGTACGTGCCCGAAAAGACCGGATCGTGGGCCATTTCGGCCACGGGCTTGGGGGTCCGCACACCGGCCACGACGTCCTCGCCCTGGGCGTTGATCAGGTATTCGCCGTAGAAGATGTCCTCGCCAGTGGCTGGGTCGCGGGTGAACGCCACGCCGGTGGCGCAGTCGTCGCCCATGTTGCCGAACACCATGCTCTGCACGTTGACGGCCGTGCCCCACTCGTCGGGGATCTTGTACTTGCGGCGGTAGAGAATCGCCCGCTCGTTCATCCAGCTGCCAAACACAGCGCCGA
The DNA here is from genome assembly GCA_947440895.1 of Planctomycetaceae bacterium. Classification (GTDB taxonomy): domain Bacteria; phylum Planctomycetota; class Planctomycetia; order Pirellulales; family UBA1268; genus CAMCQY01. The sequence goes on from CANETO010000118.1 coordinate 1,739, forward strand.
CGGCACCCAAGAGCTGGTCGAACGGATCCTGCGGAAAGCCCTTGCCGGTCCGCTGCTTGATCAGCGTCAGATACCGCTTGATCAGCTCGCGGAGATGCTCCTCGGTGAGGTCGGTGTCGTTGTGGATGTGAAGCTCGTGCTTCAGCTTCTCCATCGTCTCCTCGAACGGGTCGTGCTCGTTCTCATGGCGCTTCTGCACCCCCATCACGACATCGCCATACATCTGGATGAATCGGCGGTAGGAGTCGTAGGCAAAGCGAGGATTGCCGGTGGCCGCAGCGAGCCCCTTCACCGTGTCGTCGTTGAGGCCGAGGTTCAGAATCGTGTCCATCATGCCTGGCATGCTGTCGCGGGCACCCGACCGCACGCTCAAAAGCAGCGCGTTCGAGCCGTTGCCAAACTTCTTGCCCGTCTCCTTCTCCAGGAGCTTCACGTGTGCGGCAATATCCTCCTCGAGGCCCTTCGGAAACTTCTTGCCGGAGTCGTAGTAGCCGATGCAGACCTGGGTCGTGATCGTAAAGCCGGCGGGCACCGGCAGACCGATCTTCGTCATCTGAGCGAGGTTTGCCCCCTTGCCCCCGAGCAGCGCCTTCATCGTGCCGTCGCCGTCGCACTTCTTGGCACCGAAGTAGTAGATCATCTTGCCCGGCTTCGCGCTCTTGGTGGTCGCAGGCTTGGAGGACTTCTTTCCGAGAGTGGTGGCCATGGGCTGGTCGAAACCTTTCGTAGCGGGGAAGGAGCAGGGAAACGAGACTCGCAGACCGAACAGGAAGACAACGGAGACAACAGCGATAACCCGGCCAGTTTTGACCGGGAAACTCGCCAGAATCTAGTGGCGCAGGCCGGCACCGTCAACGAGCGAATTACGGCGACAGTGCCCGACCCAGGAGGGTAGAATAGAAAAGTTACGGCGTTGCGAATCCACTTCCCCCTCCGGTGACCGCTGCCATGGCGATCCCCCGTGCGTCGCATGGACGGCCTCCTGTGCATCCCAGCACAGCGATTCTGGCCTGGCTGGCGGTTTCCACCATGTGGGGGGGCGCGGCAGCCTTCGGGGCTGACAAGACGCCCGACTTCACTCGGGATGTTCGGCCGATCCTGTCGCACAACTGCTTCGCCTGCCACGGCCCCGACGAACATGACCGCCGCGGCGGCCTCCGACTCGACGACCGCACGGCAGCCGTCGCCGAACTCGACAGTGGTGCACGGGCCATCGTGCCCGGCCGGCCGGACGAGAGCGAACTGATCGCCCGCATTCACGAGACCGATCCCGACACGATCATGCCGCCACCCGAGAGCAACCACGTGCTCTCAGCGGCCCAGAAGGAGACGCTGGCACGGTGGATCGCGGCAGGTGCCCCCTACTCGCCGCACTGGGCTTTCGTCGCCCCCCGGCAGCATGCCCCGCCGCCGATCAGGCAGGCCGACTGGCCGTCCCAATGGATCGACGCCTTTGTCCTCGGCAGCCTCGAGGCGGAGAACCTCTCGCCCGCAGCCGATGCCGATCCGGTCACGCTCCTCCGCCGGGTGACGTTCGACCTTACGGGTCTGCCGCCAACGCCGGCCGAGGTCGATGCCTATCTCGCCGACACCGGGCCTGATGGCTACATGTTGTTGGTCGACCGACTCCTCGCCTCGCCGCGGCACGCGGAACGGCTGGCCGCCTGGTGGCTCGATCTCGTCCGCTATGCCGATACGGTCGGCTACCACGGTGATCAGGATCACAATGCGTCGCCCTATCGCGACTGGGTGATCAAGGCGTTTCTCGACAACATGCCCTTCGACCGCTTTACCGTCCTGCAACTCGCCGGTGATCTGGTCGGCCCCGCCGACGGCGAACACCCCGACGACCCTCTGCTTGCAAGTGCCTACAACCGGCTCCTCCAGACGACCCACGAAGGAGGCCTGCAACTGAAGGAATACCGGGCGATCTACCAGGCTGACCGGATTCGCAACGTGTCGGGCGTGTGGATGGGGGCGACGGTCGGCTGCGCCCAGTGCCACGACCACAAATACGATCCCTACACCGCGAAAGACTTCCACACGCTCGGTGCGTTCTTTGCCGACATCGATGACGAACAGCATCTCGACAAGGGGGGCTTCGGCGGCAAGGACCTCAATACGCTCCCGACACGAAGGGAACCCGAGGTGTCGCTCGTCGGGCCGTTCGACCGCGACCGAGCCGCCGAACTGACTGCCCGCATCCACTCGCTCGAAGCCCAGCTGCCGCCACTCGTGCTGCCGCCCCTGGCCCAACCATCGGAGCCCGAACCCGAGAGCATCGTGGGCAACCGCATCGAACTCGACACGCTCCGGGCCGAACGCACGCGGCTCGATCGGCGCGTCATGATCACGAAGTCGCTCGAGAACCCCCGCGACGTCCGCATCCTTCCGCGGGGCAACTGGATGGACGAGACCGGCCCCAAGGTCGAGCCGGCAGTGCCGGCGTTTCTCGGGAGCGTTGGCGCGAAGGGACGACCCAGCCGCGCTGATCTGGCCGGCTGGCTCGTATCGCCCGTCGCCGCCGGCGGCGTGGGCGAATTCACCGCCCGCGTAACGGCCAACCGGATCTGGGCATTGCTCTTCGGCGCCGGGCTCTGCCGCAGTACCGGCGACCTCGGCGGCCAGGGGGAACTGCCCGACCACCCGGAGCTGCTCGACAGATTGGCGCTGGAGTTCATGCAACAGGGCTGGGATCTGAGAAAACTCCTCCGCACGCTGGTGACGAGCCGGGCCTACCGGATGTCATCATCCGTGTCCGACGAACTACTGGCCCGGGATCCCGACAACCGACTGCTCGCCCGCCAGGGCCGCTGGCGACTGCCAGCCGAGGGCGTCCGTGACACTGCGCTTTTTGCCGGCGGGCTTCTGCGTGAACAACTCGGCGGGGCCAGCGTGCACCCCTATCAGCCGGCGGGCTACTACCAGCACCTCAACTTCCCAAAGCGGGAATACCCCTCCGACACCGACAGCCGTCAGTGGCGGCGCGGGCTCTATGTCCACTGGCAGCGGATGTTTCTTCACCCGCAGTTGCTGGCCTTCGACGCGCCCACCCGCGAGGAATGCACCGCCACCCGGATGCGGTCGAACACGCCGAAGGCGGCGCTCGTGCTCTTGAACGATCCGACCTTCGTCGAGGCCGCCCGCGGACTCGCGGAACTCGCCGTGGTGCAGGGCGGCACGAGCGATGACGACCGCATCACGTTCCTCTGGAGGCGGACACTCTCCCGTCGACCGGATGCCACCGAACTCGCCCTCGCCAAAGGCCTGCTGGCGAGACGGCGGGACGAATTCAAGACCGATCCTGATGCGGCGAACAAACTCCTCGCCGTCGGCATCGCACCACTCGACACGACTCTCGACCCACGGGAACTGGCAGCGTGGACGTCGGCTGCCCGCGCCGTGCTGAATCTCCACGAGGCCATCGCCAGATATTAGCCATGAACGATCTCCTCTCGATCCAGCGACGCACCTTCCTCGCCCGCGCCGGGCTCTCGCTCGGCGGCGCCGCGCTCTCCTCGCTGCTGGCCCGTGACGGTCTCGCGGCGACGCTCTCGTCATCGCCGGGCCGGACCGATGCCGCCGGCCGTTCTCGGGGCGCGGTCTATCCGCTCCATCATCCGCCGCGGGCCAAGTCGGTGATCTTCCTCTGCCTCGCCGGCGGCCCGAGCCATCTGGAAACGTTTGATCACAAGCCGCTGCTCGCCAAGCTCGACGGGCAGGACATGCCGGAGAGCGTGACGGCAGGGCAGCCAATCGCGCAGCTGCAGGGGCAGAAGCTCATCTGCCTCGGACCGCGAACGGGATTCTCGCAGCGTGGCGAGGGGGGAGCGTTTGTCAGCGACCTGCTGCCGAAGCTCGGCGGCCTCTCCCACAAGCTCGCGATCGTGCGGAGCATGGTGACCGAACAGATCAACCACGACCCGGCCCACACCTTCATGAACTGCGGCACGGCGCTCTCGGGACGGCCGAGCATGGGAGCCTGGGTGAACTACGGCCTCGGTAGCGAGGCCGACGACCTGCCCGGCTTCGTCGTGATGACGAGCAAGATGGGACGCAGCCCACAGCCGATCGCGGCACGGCAGTGGCACTCGGGCTTCCTCCCGGGGCAGTTTCAGGGGGTCGAGTTCGCCACTTCTGGTGCCCCCGTGCACTACGTGGACAACCCGCCCGGCGTGTCGGTCGCCCACCAGCGCGACCTGATTGACACGGTGGCAGCCCTGGAGCACCACCGGCTCGGCTCACTGGCCGACCCCGAGATCGCCACGCGTGTGAAGCAGTATGAACTCGCCTTCCGGATGCAGGCGAGCGTGCCACAGCTCGCCGATCTCTCTGACGAGACAGCCGAGACGCTCGCCCTCTACGGGGCCGAGCCGGGCAAGGCCTCGGTCGGCACCAACTGCCTGATGGCGAGGAGGCTCGTCGAACGCGGCGTGCGGTTCGTGCACCTCTACCACAGCGACTGGGACCATCACAGCGGCATCGATACATTTCTCAAGCAGATCTGCCCGCCAACCGATCAGGCCGCAGCGGCCCTGCTCATCGACCTCGAACGTCGCGGCCTCCTCGACGAGACCCTCGTCGTGATCGGTGGTGAGTTCGGGCGGACGCCAATGGGCCAGAGTAAAGGCACCAAGGCTGACATCGGCCGTGACCACCACATCAAGGGCTTCAGCATGGCGCTGGCGGGAGGCGGCATCAAGGCTGGCATCACCCACGGCGAGACCGACGACTTCGGCTACAACGCCGTCAAGGACGTCGTTCACGTCCGCGATCTGCACGCCACGATGCTGCACCTGTTGGGAATCGACCACGGAAAGTTCAC
>CANETO010000119.1 GCA_947440895.1 Planctomycetaceae bacterium
CTAGTAATTCGGGTGGCGGATTGCGGACCTGTCTGGATTCATTGCGCAAAAACGGGTGCGATTGGGTTGGTGCACAGCGGAAGAAAGGGGACGGAGGCGGGAGTCGTGCCGGCGACCATTCGCAAAATGAAGGAAGAATTTGGTTCCGAACCTCAGGAGATGATGGCCCTGCTGGGTCCATGCATTCGTCCTCCTTATTACGATGTCGATTTTGCCTCGGAGATCCTACGCCAGCTGAAAGTAGAAAAAGTGGGAAAAGTGGCGGACAGCGGGCTTTGCACGGCGGCGGATTTGAAAAGATTTTATTCTTACCGAGCTGAAAAGGGCCAAACTGGTAGACATTTTGCACTGTTGGCGATGCGGAGTGCGGGCGCGTAGAAGTCGATGACCTCGCCCTCGGGCACCTCCACGGGTCCGGCATCCGTCTGCTTGAGTCGCTCGCCCCTCATCTTATTGGAATACCATCCGTAATAGCGCACGAGCTGGAAGCTTTTGTCCGGGATGTGCTGGGTGATGCGGGCGATGAAGTCGCAGGGGCTAAACACTTCAAAATTGCGCTGGATCTTGGGGTTCATCCCCGAGCGGTAAATGATCGAGTGCCCGGAGCTATTGGGCTGCATTTTATCGACTGAGAACGGGTTGCGGATGATGTATTGGGCAAGCCGCTCCATGTCCTCACGGTTGGTGCCGGTGCTTCCGCGGCGGCGGGACGAGATCGGCGAGCCGGTCGAGGAACTCAAACGGCGTGAGTTCAACGACGCCATTACCTCCCGGCCCACGTGGACTTCCGCCCACGCCCCCGCCCGACCCAGTTGGCCGCCTTGTGCCGCGGGAGCACGTAGCGAACTTGGGTGATGCGGCCGGCTGGGCCGCGGATCACGGACAGTCGCTCCAATGCAAAGGGGTGCAGAAAGGAGACGGCGCCGAGTCGCGGGCGGGTGACTGGGAGGGCGTCGGCGTCAATCGTTCCGCCTGCCGCAGCGCAGAGCAGTCGCTCGATCTCGGCAAGAAAGATCTTCGTCAGGGCCCTGACGGCCGCGGGCCGGTCGGGGCCGGGGCGCATCGCTCGGCCTCCAGGCAGCCACTACCCCTCTGAGGCCATTGAAAATACAATGCCGCACTGCCACAGATCGTCGAGATGGCCGAACCCGAGGAAGACATCGACTGGTTCCCAAGTACCATCGGACCGAGGCTCCCGTCACTCACCGTCAGCGGAGCACCCTCTTCCAGCCTGGCATACCGAAGAGACCACGGGGGCTGCCGACACGTCGCGGGGGCCGTTGAGGAGCCTGCCGATCGCTGTGAATCGCACGCCGTAGGAGTAGCTCAAGAGCAGCACGGGCGTCACCATCGCCACGACCACGAGACACTTCAGTTCCGCCGGCATCCCCCATGGGCGGACGGCCATCTGTGCCACCATCACGAGCGGCGGGTGCACGAGATACATCCAGTACGAGGCGTCGGCCAGCCACGAGACGACCGGGCTGGGCTTCGCGCAGAACCTGGAGAACAGCCCGATCAGCCCCAGCGACATGGCCCACGCGTAGCTGGGCTGCAGCACGACGGCAAGTAGCCGGTCGTTCATCGTTGCGATGCCGGCCACGAGGAGTGCGATCGCCGTTGGCAACAGCAGTTTCCAATGGCGGCCGAGCAGCGTGTCGAGGCCTTCCGCGGCGAACGTGGCGATGCCGAAGAAGAAAAAACAGGCGTAAAAAAAGAGGAGGTGCGGCCGCGGCAGGATTCCGAACGACGTGTCGGGACCGTAGCCCGCCGCCATGGACATACCCATCACGAGCTGCGGCACGCACGAAGCCGCCACGAGCCATCCCCGGCTGCGGCCCGTCGGCAGAAGGCCCGCGATGGCGAGGATCGCGAAAGCGGCGACAAGCCAGCAAAGGAACCAGAGAAACCACAGATGGTGGAAGATATTCGTCTGCACGAGATGCAACGACACCGAACCGACACGTGGGCGGAGCCATTCCGCCGATAGGACGTCTGACCACGCGAGGGTTGCCCGGTCGAGCGGTCCGCCGAGCGTGCCCTGCGGATTCGGCCCCGTGGGCAGGACGGCGCGCAGCCGCTCGCGACCGGCGAGAACCTCGTCGACCCCGACGGGATGCATACCGGTGAGGGGCGCAAATTCGCTAACGAGATCAGCCGGCAGACTCTTCATGGCCACAGGCATCCGGCCGACCACGTTCACGGCGCCCGGGTCGGCTCCCCGCTCGACGAGTAGCTTCGCTGCCGCATCCCGACCGAAGTAGGCGGCATGGTGGAGCAACGTATTGCCGCTGCCATCGCGCTCGTTGGGGTCACCGCCGGCGTCGAGTACCGCGGCCACGATCGCAGGGTCGCCAAGCATCGTAGCCCACGCAAGCGGCGTGAGTCCCCAGAAGGCATCCTTGCGATGGGCTCCGCCGGGAGACACAAGCGCGCGGCGCACCGCAGCCTCATTGCCGGAGCGCATGACTGCGAGGGAGGGTTCCGCACGGTTCGTACCTAATGCATAGCCCTCGATCACCTTGTCGAGTGGCACGATCGTAATCGTGGCGAAGAACAGCGGCAGCACGATCCGCATAAACCGCTGCTCAAGTAGGCTCACGAGCCCGCGGCGGCTATAGACGAGCATCGTGAAATAGCCGCTCAGCAGAAAGAAGAGCGGCATGCGGAAACCATGGACTGCCCCGATCAAGAGCAGCAGCACATCGCTTCGCTCGGTGTCGCGCACCGGCCAGGGAAAAGGCACGAAACTCATCGCTGCATGCAGCACCACGCCCAGCAGCATCGCGAAGCTGCGCAGGGCATCGAGATCGGCGCGCCGCCTTGCCGGTGGACTAGCCATGTGGTCGGAAGATTGACAGGCTCCACTTCGCCACCGCGGCCCGGGTGGCGAACCGTGCAGCGAGAGACACAAGATAGTTGATCCAACCCGAGACGACGTAGTGTCTACCGCAGTCGAACGCATCGAGCCCGGCACGGACCACCGTTTGCACGTCCTGGCCGTGGCGACGCTCGGCCCAGCCGGGAACGCCCGACTGATCGAAGAACTCGGTCCGCGTGGTTCCCGGGCAGAGCGTTGTCACCGTCACTCCGCGGGCCCGCAGCTCCGCCCACAACGCCTCGCTGAAATGCAGCACGTACGCCTTGCTCGCCGCATAGACCCCCATATAGCCAACGGGCTGGAACGAAACGATCGATCCGATGTTGATGATCCCACCATGCCCTCGGTCGATCATCTCTTTCGCAGCCAAGAGCGTCAGCTCCGTCAAGACTGCGACGTTGACCTGGATCAACTCGAGGGCCCGCCCGACGTCCGTCTGTTCCACCGACGACACCATGCCGAAGCCCGCGTTATTGACCATCAGTTCCACCACGATGCCACGACGGGCCACCTCGGCGAGCAGTTCGCGACCAGCATTCGGCTTCGACAGATCGGCGGAAACGATCTCACAGCGTATGCCATGAGCAGCCTCAAGTTCCCTCCCCAGGGCACGCAGGTGATGCTCTCGCCGCGCCACCAACACGCAATGCATGCCGCGAGCAGCCAACTGCCGTGCAAACTCGGCGCCGATCCCCGAGGAGGCCCCGGTAACAAGACTCCAGCGACCTACGTAGCTTTTCGACACGGTGTGAGACCCGAACGGGAGTATTTTGGAGCGGTCGGGCAGGATAGACCGTCATAGCTGATAGAAAATCGCTTTCGGCAGTCCAGGACGTTGGCCCAGAGTTTGAAGCTTGAAACTCTGATTCCCATATTCGGTTGTTGCCAGATGGGGCTTTGAGAGTCAATTTTACATCGTTAATATCGTCCCGCCTCAAACTTTTCCTAAGATCCTCCCGCATGCGTGATCGACCTCATCCGACCAATGCGCCTGACGACTCCGGGGCCCACCAGTGGCTCTTCCGGACCCTTCACGGCAACCAGCTTGTCTACAACGCGACCTGGGAAGACCCGCGGATCGATCGGGAGTTGCTTGGACTTGGACCGGACAGCGAGGTCGTCGCCATTACCAGCGCCGGCTGCAACATCCTGGATATCCTCCTCGACTGCCCAAGGGCGATCCATTCAGTCGACATCAACCCCCGCCAAAATCTCCTGTTGGAGCTGAAGATGGCCCTGATCCGTGCCGGTGACTTCTGGGACCTCTTTCAGTTTTTTGGAATCGGTTCCCATCCAGAACGGCATGACGTCCTCGACCGGCTCAGACCCCATCTCAGCCCTGACGCCTTGGAACATTGGCGGGCGCATCTGTCGATGTTCTCCCCGAGGGGGTTGCGTCCTTCCTTCTACTGGAGAGGTACCGCGGGGCTTGCGGCATCCCTGGTTTGGCTGGCCACGGCAGCCCTGCGGGTGCGCGTGAAGGGATTGGCATTGGCCCAGTTCGATGCCCGAACGCTGGAGGAACAGCGCGAGATATTCGCCCGCGCTGAACCCTATATCTGGACCTCATGGATGGAGCGGATCTTTCGTCATCCCGCGCTGATGTCGCTCCTGGGCGTGCCGCCGGCCCAGGTTCGCCTTATTGACGCCTCCCACCCCGGCGGGCTTTCAGGATATGTCCGGGACAAGTTCCGCCACGTCATGACGGAGGTGCCGGCCCGGGACAACTACTTCTGGAGGGTCTACACCACGGGTTCATACACCCTGGACTGCTGCCCCAACTACCTGCGTCGGGAGCATCAGCAGACCCTTTCTGGACAGCTTTCGCGGATCCGGTGTCACACCACCTCGGTTGCCCGCTTCCTGAGGGATCACCCGGGCTCCTATTCCCACTACGTGCTGCTGGACCATCAGGATTGGCTGGCGTGGAAAGATCCAGTCGGACTCCGCGAGGAGTGGGATCTCATCCTCGCCAACAGCCGACCCGGGACGCGGATCCTCCTGCGGTCGGCAGGGCTGGACTGCGGGTTCATCCCCGACGCCATCCGGACGCGGCTTCGGTTCCGTCCCGACCTCACTGAACCACTCCATCGGAGGGACCGCGTGGGCACCTATGGCAGTCTCCACCTCGCCGAGGTGCTGTGAGCCATGGAACATCTCGAGCGCTACTACCGGTTCCAGTCGTTGATCTACGACGCCACAAGGTGGCTGTTCCTGTTCGGCCGGGCCGGGATCCTTGACCGACTGGAAGAGGCCAGTTCCTCACCTCACCACATCGTGGAGATTGGCTGTGGAACGGGACACAACCTCTGCGGATTGGCACGGCGTTTTCGAGGCGCCCGGATCACCGGCATCGATCTCTCGCCCCACATGCTGGTGATCGCCCGTCGGAAGACGGTCCGCTTCGATGACCGCGTGGTCCTCCGTCAGGCGATCCAGCGGGACCGACTCGAGGCAGGCTGTGACGCCGTTCTCTTCTCCTATTCCCTCAGCATGATGAATCCGGGGTGGGAAGGGGTTCTGGATTCGGTCATCCATGCGTTGGTCCCCGGGGGAGTCCTTGCGGCGGTGGATTTCCATGCGACGCCCGTGGGGGTCTTCCGCGCACACATGGAACAACACCATGTCCGGATGGAGGGCCATCTGTTGCCCGCGTTGGAGGCGCGACTCCGTGCGGAATCAGCCACTGTGCGATCAGCCTATGGCGGACTCTGGAACTGGTTCGAGTTCGTGGGTCGAAAGCCCTCCCAGTAGTCCTGGATTCTGGAGCCAGGGATGTCGTGCGCTTGATTCCAGCGAGGGTTCCGAGGTGAGTGCGGCCTCGGCATCCCGAGTGGTGGCGCATGCCGTATCGACAAGTTCAGGACTTTCTCAACAGCAGGCGAAGCGATGTGCCGAGCGCAAGGATCACGAGTCCGGAACAGAAATACATCGGAAGACCCGCTTTCCAGTCGACGGCGCTCCAGCGGGACAGGGGATAGAGCAGCGGGGCCGTGAACAGTGGGGCCACGAGGAGGGTCAGGTTGGTCAACGCCTGCAATCCCCCCATGACAGCACCCTGGCTGGCTGGATCCGTCCGCCTGGAAGCGATCGTCTGGAACGCAAGGTTGGCGCAGAGCCCCACCATGTTGCCGACCATGAGCAGCATGGCGATACGCCCGCTGTGGGTGATTCCGAACCCCATAAAGGCCACAGCCGAGGAGAGCAGGGCGAGAACGCAGAGCCGATGGAGCCCGAGTCGTCGTGACAGGATCGGGAACAGAAGGCCCTGGGCTAGAATGTTTGTCATTCCGAAGGTGAACAAACCCCAGCCGTTCTCGGCAGGTCCCCAGCCGAAACGGTCGGTCGCATACGGTACCCAGGTCGTGATCATGATGTTCTGGGCGAGTGTGAAGATCGCGAGTGCAGGAATCATCGGGCCGAATCCAGGCACCCGGGTGAGTTCGAGAACGGGGCGGAGCGGGTGCGACACGATCACGCCTGTGGTGCGTCGCTGGTCCGCGGATAGGGATTCCGGCAGGAGGAACCAAGCGAGGACCCCGGAGAGAGCCGCAGCAAGTCCCGCAGCTAGGAAGGGTGCCCGCAGATCCTCAAGTCCCAGATAGCCACCCAGGATCGGTCCCAGCACGAAGCCGAATCCCTGCATCGCACCAAGGGTTCCAAACCGCC
>CANETO010000120.1 GCA_947440895.1 Planctomycetaceae bacterium
CCGAGCCCGTCACGGCAGAGCCGGTCGATGAGGGCATAGAGTTCGGCCTTCGCGCCCACGTCGATGCCCCGCGTGGGATCGTCGAGCAAAAGGATATGGGGTTTCGTGAGCAGCCAGCGGCTGATGATGCACTTCTGCTGGTTACCGCCGGAAAGACCCGTGATGGCGGCATGGGGCCCCGGCGTCTTGACGCCCGTGTCGCGGATCGGACCGGCGACGAGGTCTTCCTCACGCCGCCGTGAGAGCAGCCCACCGCGGAGGGCCTCAGAGAGGCTGCAGAGGCTCACGTTGCCGGCCACGTCGAGATCGGGAAACAGCCCGAGACGCTTGCGGTCTTCCGTCACCATCGCGATCCGGGCGTCGCAGGCCTCCCGCGGGTGTCGGAATCGTACAGGCTTCCCATCCAGTCGGATCTCGCCGGTCCAGGTCAGTTCGCCGGCGCCGAAGATCGTCTCCAGCAGTTCGGTGCGGCCGGCGCCCATCAGACCGGCTACGCCGAGAATTTCGCCGGCATGCAGATCGAACGACACGTCCGAGAGCCGGTAGCCCCGCGGATGATCTGGCCAGGGGAGCGTGAGCCCGCGGACTTCCAGGAGCTTCGGGCCACGGGTGCGGTCCTGGCGAACGTCATGGTCAGCCAGTTCGCGGCCCACCATCCAGCCGGTGATCTGGCGGGGATTCGTGTCGGCCCGATCCACCGTGCGGACATGCCGACCGTCACGGAGAACGGTGATCCGATCTGCCAGCCGGAACACCTCATCCATCTTGTGCGAGATGTAGAGGATTGTGGTGCCTGCAGCCAGCAGCCGTGTGATGGTCCGTTCGAGCCGTGCCGATTCCGACTCGGTGAGGGCACTGGTTGGCTCGTCCATCACCACGATCGATGCCTCGAGCGAGAGTGCCTTGGCGATCTCGACCAGCTGCTGGTCGCCCACCCGTAGACTGCCGGTCCGCGTGGCCGGCGACACCGGACATTCGAGTGATTCGAGCAGCCGGCCGCATTCGTCGTGCATGCCGCGGTCGTCGAGCAGCCCGAGAGTGGTCCGTTTCTCGCGGCCGAGAAACACGTTGGCGGCCACGGAGAGATCCTCCACGAGCGCCAGTTCCTGGTGGATGATCGCAACCCCGGCCTGCTCGGCATCCCGCGTGCCCGTAAACCGCACCGGCCGCCCACCGATCTCGAGGTCACCCTCGTCGGGCTGGTAAACGCCCGAGAGAATCTTCATGAGCGTGCTCTTGCCGGCGCCGTTCTCGCCGCAGATGGCGTGGAGTTCGCCGCGGCGAACTTCGAGCGTCACGTCGGCAAGTGCCACGACGCCTGGGAATCGCTTCGTGATGCCGCGCATCACGACGGCCTGCGTTGCCGCATCGCCCATACCGGTTGTCTCAGCGGCTGCTGTCATGCTCGCCCTCGCGTCATCAGGCAGTCCGTCGCGATTCCCAGAGCCGCAGCAGCCCCAGAAAAATGGCCGCGCCGATGCCGGCGGCAATGCCAGTGCGGCCGCCGGCCGTCATCGACACGATGGCGCCGCAGAGGACCGCGAGCGTGGGGATCGCGCACAGCCCCAGGGCCCCGGGTAGCAGTTGACGGCCACCCTTGGCCAGCTGGCCGACCTGCGCGAGCGTGACGGCGATCACCACCACGATTCCGACGATCAGTCCCTCGTAGACATCGGCTCCGGTCTTGATGATCTTCGAAACCGCGTCGATCACGACCCGCAGGAAGATCGTTCCGAGCACCGTGCCTGGCACCGTGCCGACACCGCCTGCCAGCGAGCAGCCGCCCACGACGGCCGCGGCAATGGCGTTGAGTTCGTGGCCGCGGCCCTGATTGACCGGTGCGGCCACCGATTCATTGGCCATGTAGAACAGGCCCGCCAGGGCCGCCGTCATGGCACCAAAGCAGTAGGCGAACCACTTGACGTTGTCGGTGCGGATGCCAGCGAGCCGCGCGGCCTGTTCGTTGCCGCCGAGAGCGTGGAGATGCCGGCCGAGCACCGTCCGAGTCAGCAGCAGCCATGTGACGATCGCGAGCAGGCCGAACACGGCCACCGGAATCCAGACGTTGTCGCGGACTGTCTTGAAGAACGGGTCAGAGATGTTGATGAGTGCGCTTTTCGTGGGGGTGAGCGCCGCGGTGCTGCTCTCGCAGAGGGCCCGGGCAAAGCTCCGCAGGCCCACGAGGGTCGCCAGCGTGGCGATGAACGGGGGAAGCCTCACGGCGGTGATCAGCCAGGCATGGAGAGTGCCGACGAGAAAACCGACCAGCAGGCTCGCGGCACAGCCGACGATTACGGCAATGGCCCCGACTGGCTTGAAGCCCATCATCTGGGCAGGGGCGAGGGCCAGCATCGTCGTGGCGCAGACGGTGCTCGAGAGGGCGATCATCGAACCGGCCGAGAGGTCGATCCCGCCGGCGATGATCACCACCGTGGCTCCGAGGGCAAAGATGCCGAGCAGCGCCGTGTTGCGGGCGATGTCACGCACGCTCTCCAGCGGACGGAACCAGTAGCTATGGTTGGCGTCGGCAAGGGCCGTGAGCCCGATGGCAAGCGCAATGGCTAGCACGAGCGCCCATTCGCCTGGGCGGAGAAGGAACGACGGCCTGTGCGAGGCGTCCGACGGTGGCATGGCGGGCTCCGGCTGGAGGATGCTCTATGGGGCGGCGGGACGGCTTCAGGAGCTCGACAGGCCGTATTTCGCCAACCACTCGCGGAATGCCGGTAGAGGCATCACCTCGACGTTTTTTGTTTCCAGCTTCTCGGCGTTGAGCGGCGACTCACCAGCGGGCACGATCAGCCGCAGGCCCGTGGCGTAGATGTCGCCATCCGGCTCACCCTGCCGCGGAAACATCTCCTTGACGGTCGCTTCATCACCCGTATGCATGGCACGCAGCAGACGGACCGTCTGGATGCCCATGTCGAAGGGATTCTGCACCACCATGGCGTCGATCTTTCCTTCAGCCATGTGGTTCAAGGCCGCCGCCTGGGCGTCAAACGTGATGATCGTCAGCTGGTCACGAACGCCACGTTCCTGGGCCACTTCGGCGATGGCCGGGGCGTTGTAGGCCCAGATGCCGACCAGCGACACGAGATCGGGATGGTTGACCAGGGCCGTACGGACGTTGTCGCGGGCCTTGGAGAGGTCCATCTCATCGCTCATGCGGTCGACTTCCTGGAAGCCGCCACCGACCGCTTCCTTGAAGCCGTTCATGCGGGCCCGCGCATTGTCATTGTCGGTGAACCCTGCAAACTGCACATAGCCACCGGACGACTTGCCACGGCTTTCGAGGAGCATTTTGGCCGCGGAGCCGAGCAGCCGGCCGCCGACTACGTTGTCGGTGCCGATGTAGAAGGGCCGCGCGTCGCGAAACGTATCCCGGTTCACGTCGCTATCGACCGTGATCACCTTCACTCCCTTGGCGGCGAGGTTCTTCATCTCTTCCACGATGGCGGCGTTCTCCGCCTGGATGACGGAGATCGCGACGCCAGCCACGTCAGACTGGCTTCCGAGCTGCCGCAGCTTCTCGATCTGGCCCTGTGCCGTGCCGTTGTTCTTTTCCATCACGACGCGGAGCCCCTGTGCCCCGATATCAAATTGCTTTGCCCCCTCGATCAGACCGGCATTGCACGCATCCCAGAAGGGATCGTCGCCGTTGGTGATGAAGATCAGCCGCTTGGAGGCCGACGAACCACCGCCCGCTGCGGTATTGTTTGTGACTGGCGTTGCCGCAGAAGTGCTGGCCCCGGGAGCACTGGCCGGCTTGCCGGAGCAACCGGCGAGCGTGAGCGAAAAGAGGCCCCCGACGAGCACGAGGGTCGCCCAGCAGCGGCGGGAAAGATTCACCTTGTGATGATGCATGCGTAGGCTCCCAAGTGGCAGACCAAGGATCGTGCTGCGGGGGGGCCGAAACGTATCGGAAACTCCCGCCAAGCAGCTTTCTGAAAACCGTTTAGAAAGTCAGGAAAGCAAACGCTCAGTAGCGTAATCCATTCTTCCGTACATGCACCAGTGGGGGCTCTTCGGGGCCGGTGCCGGCAGCGACCACGCGGGCCAGAATGATCACATGGTCGCCGGTCTGACCTCCGCCGCCGCCGGCCTGGGTCACGGCCTGGCATTCGAGCCACGCGCTTGAATCGGTAATGACGGCGATGCCGGTTCCGGTGCGTTCAATGCGGAGACCTTCGAAGGGATTCTCGCCCGGGCCAGCGGGCCGCCCAAACCGCGATACCAGCGACCGCTGCGACTCCCCGAGAATATTGATCACAAACGGCGAACACTGATCGATCGCGGCCAGGAGATCGCGTGATGCGCCCACCGCGATCGTGATCAGAGGCGGCACGAAACCGCCCTGCATGACCCAGCTCGCAAGCATGCCTCGGTCTGTCGCGTCGGCATCGTTCTCTGAGGCTCGCCATGTCACCACGAACAGACCGCTGGGAATGCGTCCTAATGCAGCGGCAGTGGCCTCGGTGTCAATCGGTTCATTCTGGGCGTTTGGCTGTGGCTGCGTCATCGTGGTCGTAGTGTGAAAGGGCGTGGGTTGGGAGATTCGAAAGTTCGCAGGCTTACCCCAATTTCCTGGGTGCATGGCCCGTCGTCGACCGCGGGGGAACAAGACCCTTCAGCACAATTCATCCGCTGGCGGAATCAAGGTCTCGATGCCGATCACTCTGTGGTTGATCCCCGCGTGGCACTAGAGTGTCGCAGTGGTGGCCACGAATCGCAACCCAGGGCATGTTGCCTGGTTTTCCAATGCCGCGTTACCCGTTCACGCACCTGGTGCTCATGCTGCTCCGCACGTGCCCACAGCAAGGATTGTCGCGGCGCCGTCCCAGGCTGGACGGCGCGGCGCGGCTCTGCGTCGTGGGGGCGGTGGCAGCGGTGATCGTCGGGACGATCCTGATGGACCTGCTGGCGCCGATGCAGACGGTGGCCGCCGACCTGGTGTGGACCGCCGAGCCGAACGAAGCTCCCGGGAGCTACCCGATCCCCGCGCCGCTTGAGGAACCGGTTCCGGCTGGCGAACCGAGCGGAGGACAGCCGCTCCTATCGTGGCCATCAAAGCAGCCGCGTGGTCCGGTCGTGCTCGATGTGCCCTATGAGGAAGCGCCCTACGGTCCGGACGAATACCCGCTGCCCGGCGCGGGATTTCCCGAGGGGTTTGACGACCTCTGGGCGGCGCGGCCATGGTCCTGGCAGATCATGCCCAACAACCTGATCTACACGAGCTACCTGGCCGGACCGAAGGAAGCGCGGATCGGCACGGTGGTCTACAACGACACAGCGACCGATCCCCTGAACCCCACCATCTCGAACGGCACCATGTGGGACACGACGCTCGGCGGCCGAGCCTCGATCCTCCGTTTCGGCTCCGACCCGGTCCTGCATCCGCAGGGCTTCGAGGTGCAGATTGAAGGTGCGGCGTTCGTGCGGCTCGACCCGCAGGAAGACCGAGATCTCCGGAGCGCCGACTACCGGTTTGGTGTGCCGCTCGTCTACGGAATCGGCCGCTGGCAGACGAAGCTGGCGTACTACCACAACAGCGCCCACCTCGGCGACGAGGCGATGATCAAGCATCCAAACTATGAGCGGCTCAATTACGTCCGCGACTGTATCGTCTGGGGCAATTCTTACTATCTCTTCGACTGGCTGCGGCTCTACGGGGAGGTTGGCTACTCCTTCTTCAACGCCGGCGGTTCTGAGCCCTGGGAATTCCAATACGGCACAGAACTGATTCAGGCCCGACCGACCGGAATCCACGGCGCGCCTTTTTTTGCCATCAATGGCATCTCGCGGCAGGAACTCGACTGGGGTGGGAATGTCTGCGTGCAGACCGGCTGGGCATGGCGAGGCCGACGCAGCGAGAAGCTTTTCCGGATCGGCTTCGAATATCTCTACGGCTCCGATCCGCAGTTTGAGTTCGCCTTCGCCAACCAGAACCGCTACGGCGTCGGCATGTGGTATGACTTCTGACTGCACGCGAAACACGACATCGTGTCGTTTTCGCTTGGCCGGCCTCCGCCGGCTGGTGTGAGCCGGGCATCGTGCCCGGCAGTCGACCGGGTCCACCCGGCACGTTTCACACAAAGCCCCGGACGGAAGTCCGGGGATACCGGGTCGTTGGGGGTTCCCGGATCTGCGTGGCACGTTGGGCGGTGTTCACTCCCGGAGTCCCCCAGCTTCCGCCGGGGGCTTCTTGCTTTACGGCAAGGCACGGTATCGTGCCGACCGGGTAGAATCGACCGCGCCATGCCACTGCTTGCGATCGAAACGACGTGCGACGAGACGGCCGCCGCGATCATTGCGCGTGACCGCACGGTGCTGTCGAGTGTCGTTGCCAGCCAGGAATTGCTTCACGCGAGGTGGCGGGGTGTCGTGCCCGAGGTGGCATCCCGCGCCCATGTCGAACGGATCATCCCGGTGATCGATGAGGCTGTGGCCCAGGCCGGGATTGCTCGGGCTGATCTCGCTGCCGTGGCTGTGGCCGTCAGGCCCGGGCTCGTCGGCTCGCTGCTGGTGGGACTGTCCGCCGGA
>CANETO010000121.1 GCA_947440895.1 Planctomycetaceae bacterium
GCCCTGCCGATCACCGACTTGAGCGCCTGCTGATTGACCGCCTGCAGCGGATCCTCCTGCCGCTGGTCGCTGACAAACTCGCCCACGGCGCCGTCGTCGCTCTCGCCGAGCGGCTGATCGAGTGAGACCGGCTGCCGCGACATCCTCCAGATGCAGTGGGCGTCTTCGATGGACAGCCCCGTCAGCTCCGCCATTTCTTCAATGTTCGGCTCGCGTCCATGACGCTGGACGAACAGCCGCGAGGCATTGCGGAGCTTCGTGATCATGTCGACCATGTGCACCGGCACCCGGATCGTGCGGCTCTGATCGGCGATCGCGCGGGTGATCGCCTGCCGGATCCACCATGTGGCATAGGTTGAAAACTTGAAGCCGCGGGCATGCTCGAATTTGTCGACGGCACGCATCAGCCCCGAGTTGCCCTCCTGAATGAGATCCAGGAACGAGAGTCCGCGGTGCCGGTAGCGCTTGGCGATCGAGACGACGAGCCGCAGATTGCCGGCGGCGAGTTCGCGCTTGGCCGCGTCATACCGCTGCTGGAAGTCACCGAGTCGGCACAGCCGCCGCGTCAGTGTGCGGCGACTCTCCCGCGTGGAAAGCAGCAGCCGGCGGTGCTCCCGCTGCAGCGATTCCCGGTCACCGCCACCGCAGGCAGGCTCGCTGAGTTGCCCGCGAAGATCGCCGATGCGGCCGCCGATCGCACGCAGTTGCTTGAGCAGCGGCGTGAGCCGCTGGATCCGCAGGTGCATCTCCTCGACCAGCCGGACAGCCTTGTTCCGCTGCCGCACGAGCCTCCGCCAGGCGGTCCGCCGCTGCTCCAGCGGCGTGCTTCGCGACATGGCGATGCGAAACAGCCGCGACTTTTCCTGTTCGATGAGCCGGAGGGTGGCGAGGTTGGGGCCCAGCCGCTTGAGA
Source organism: Planctomycetaceae bacterium (assembly GCA_947440895.1). Taxonomy (GTDB): domain Bacteria; phylum Planctomycetota; class Planctomycetia; order Pirellulales; family UBA1268; genus CAMCQY01. The sequence continues at coordinate 913 of CANETO010000121.1, forward strand.
AAGCGTGCCTTTTCCTGCGTGTTGGTCACCGCGACCTCGATGGTGCGATCGAGTCGGACCGTGCCCGCCTTCACCCGCTCCAAGAGGTCCATGGCGCCGGCGAGGATGAAGTCGTTGGCCAGCATGGTGTGGCGAAACTTCCGCCGCCAGTGTTCGATCTGCTGGGCACTGGAAACCTCCGTTGCCCTGGTGAGCAGCGGATTGCCGCCCATCTGGAGCAGGTAGAGCCGCACGGGATCGTCGATGCGGGCCGTCGACTTCCGCTGCCGCGACGCAGCTGCCGGCGGCCGCCGCACGGCCGGTTTCAGCGCGATCGAGCCGGGGAGAGAGGCCTTGGGCAGGGGCTTCGACGGGTGTGGGCCAGCTCGACGCATGGGGGCTCCTGTTTCGATGGGGGGACAGCGACTGCCCCGCATCCAGTTGCACATGCCGCGCCACGGCGTCGAGAAACCTCCTGCGGCCGTCTGCAGAAGCCTTTTTTGCCTGAAAAACATCAATTCACCCCGTCGCCACGCCGGCCCGCCGCAGCCGCGAGTGTCGCCCGACGGCGACAATCGACCGCGACGCGCCGTCCGAAGGCAACGCCGCGGGCCACCGGGCTCAAGATCGGCGGCTCCGTGGCACGAAACAGACCTCGGGGGATCGTGCACAGCGGCCGGTATACTTTGCGCGACCGGGACCGCGGGGCTTCGGTTGTGGTTCCCGAGCACGCCGGGGAGAGGTGCCTGCCGACGGGATGGATTGGGAGACCTATCCGGTCTCCGTCAGGCTTGCTCCGGTATCGTTGGGGTTTTCTGGTCTGTGGGGTTTTCTGGTCGCTGGGGTTTCTGGTTCTTGTTCTGGTTTGATGTGTCCGCGGACGGCCGTCCGCCGTTTCTGGGTGCTGCATGGACATCGTGCTACTGGCCGTGATTGGTCTGGTCTTGCTGCTCGGCCTGGTCGCCATTGGCGTTGGCAATAAGGGCTGGAACTGGGGCACCGTGGCCGCGGCCGTCCTGCTGCTGCTGGCAGCCACGGGCTACCTCTATCTGGCAGCGCGGCTGGCGGAGCGGGAGCGGTCGTGGCGGGCTGTGATCGCCAAGAATCAGGCCGAGATCGAACGCATCACCGGCTCCGGAGGCCCCGGCGGAGCTGCGGCCCCGACATCGCTGGCAGCCCTGCGAAATCAGCGAGACCGGTGGACGCGGGCCTTGGCATTCGTCGACACCTGGCACGGACGGTCGTGGGGATTGCCGCCTAAAGAGAGCAAAAAGGACGGGAGCAAAAAGGCTTCTTTGAACCCACCCCGGGGCGGCCAGGCCGGAACGATCTCGATCGAGATGGCCAGCGCCGAGAGCGAGGCGGCCCCGCTCGCCGCCGGCGCCGAAGTGGCGGTGTTTGACATCGCCAAAAAAGCTGAAGACGGGGGACAGTTCCTCGGCCTGTTCCGCGTGCAGGCCGTCAAAGCCAACAAGGGGGACGAATACTGCCAGCTCACGATCGTGCCGGCGGCCTATCCGGGCCCCGTGAGCGAGTCCGACACCAAGCTCTGGACCGATGACTATGACGATGTGACTGTCTACGAAAGCCTGCCGGTCGATCGCTGGCTGGCCTTTTACAAGACCACCGACGACGCCGCTGAGGATGCCCCTGGCGACAATGGCACGTCCTCCGGCCGCTGGAGGCCGCAGCCAAAAAAAACCGCCGCTGAAGACCCGCTCAAAAATCTCGAGGCGGAGATGGAGGCCCTCCAATTGCATGGCCAGCAGGTGCCCGAGGATCAGTGGTCACAACTCGGCCAGCAGCTGACTGACCGCGAGATCTTGCCCGGCCGCTACTGGGCCGTGGTCACGTTCACGAAGAATGTTCGGTTCACGAAAAAAGATGCCTTCACGCTCGACGCCTCGGCGCAGGCCGAGGCGGGAAGCGGAAACGCCGAGGACGGCAGCACTCCGGTCGAGGTGCCCATTGACGACGTGGCCGCCGACGCGGACGGTGCAGGGGATGACGGCAGCAAGGGCCCGACCGACGCCGATCCCACCGCGGCCGCGATCACAAAGCAGTTCACAGCGAAGCGTTTCAAGGAAGGGGAGACGGCCGAGTTCGACCTCCAGACGGCGCTCGATCTGCAGAATGACAAGCAGTTTGTGCGGATCACGAGCGTGATCGAGCGACGCCCGCTCACCGATCCCCTCACCGCCATCCGGGGCACCGAGTTCGGGAAGCAGGATGCCGACGGCAAGCCGCTGCGATCCGAGGGCATCGACGCCATCCGGCAGGCGATCCTGGTGGAAAAGGCCTCGATCGAACAGGCCATCGCCCGCGTCACCAGCTCCCAGGCCAACGTGCAGGCTCAGTCCCAGGCTTTGGCGACGACGAAGCAGCAGCTCGACAGCGACCTCACCTCGTGGGAAAAGGACCTGGCCGCGGCCACGGCCACCGCCACCGCCTTCGATGACCGGTTCCGTGCCGCCACGATCGAACTGTCGGGCATGGAAACGTCGATCGTCCGTCTGGGGAAAGAGCTCGGCGAGGCCTGGGCCGTTCTGACCGAGACGATCGAACAGGCCTCGAGATAGGCCGATCGACCGCGCCGGCGAGGGTGCAAAGCGCCACGCCATCGACGGTTTCGGGCCTTCTCGGCTACAATTTTTCCTGCGTCTCCACCCCACGGCCAGGAAGCCCCGCGATGACCAGAACTGCCGCCCGTCCGACCACCAACGCCCATCTCAAAAAGGCCGTTCACCACCACAAACTCGCCAGCAAGCGGGGCATGCTCGAACGCATGTTCACGATGTGGTTCCGTGGCTTCGTCTACAACCAGATTTGGGAGGATCCGCGGGTCGACGCCGAGGCGCTGCAACTCGGCCCGGAATCGAGCCTGCTGACGATCTCCAGCGGCGGCTGCAACGTCCTCAACTATCTGATCCACAAGCCGAAGCGGATCGTTGCGGTTGACTTGAACCACAACCACATGTGCCTGACGCGGCTGAAGCTCGCGGCCATCCAACATCTGCCCGACTACGAGTCGTTCTACAACTTCTTCGGCTATGGTCAGCACGCCGACAATGTCGCCAATTACAAGCGATTCATCCGCGACCATCTCGACCCTCAGACGCGGGCGTATTGGGAGTCGAGCGACTGGCCCGGAAAGACGTTCGGCCCGAAGCGGATCGATTATTTCAAGCGCGGCCTCTACAACCAGGCGAAGCTGGGCCAGTTTTTCCGGGTCGTGCACGGACTGGCGCGGGGCATGGGCCGCGATCCGGCCCGGCTGCTGAAGGCGAAAACCGTGGCCGAGCAGGAACAGATCTTCGACGACATTTTCAGCCCGCTCTTCGAGAACAGGATCGTCCGCTGGATGGGTCGCCAGCCGGTGGCGGTCTACAGCCTTGGCATCCCGCCGAGCCAGCACGCGGCGATGCTGGAGGAGCAGGACAACGACGGCAGCAAGCTGTTTGACATGTACAAGCAGCGTGTCCGCCGCCTCGCCTGCGGCTTTCCGCTCAACGACAACTACTTCGCCTGGCAGGCGTTCGGCCGCCGCTACGATCACGACGGTCGCCAGGCGCTGCCCGACTATCTCAAGCCCGAGCACTACGAGACGATCAAGGCGATGGCGCCCCGCGTGGAAACCCACATGGCATCGCTCTCCGACCAGCTCAACCTCGAGCAGCCGGGCAGCCTCAACGGTTTTATCCTGCTCGACAGCCAGGACTGGATGCCGCCGGCGGTGATCGACGAACTCTGGGGGCACATCGCCCGGGTCGGTGCCCCTGGCACGCGTGTGATCTTCCGAACGGCGGGAGAAAAGTCGCCGGTAGATGCGGCGCTCTCGCCCGAAACGAAGGCCCGATTCGTGGCCCGCGAGGAGCGGGCCCGTGAACTGCATCTCCACGATCGTTCGGCGATCTACGGCATGTTTCATCTCTACGAGATGGTCGGCACTCCGACGGAGCGGACCGGATCATGAGCGATCACGACTCCGTGCCGCCGAGCCCTGTGGCTCCGGGCCCAGTCTCCTCTTCCAATAACCGCCGTCCGGGCGGCGTCGACCACGCTGCGGCGATGGACCGCATGTATAAGGTCACTCGGCACGTCTACGACGTCACCCGACGCTACTACCTGCTCGGTCGCGACCGACTGCTCGAGCGGGTGGTCACGTCGCAGAACACCGCCACGCTCGAGGTCGGCTGCGGCACGGCCCGCAATCTGATCAAGCTGGCCCAGCGACCGGAGCCGGGGCGACTCTACGGGCTCGACGCGTCGCACGAGATGCTGGAGACAGCTGCCACGAGCATCGAGAAGACGCTCGGCATGGCCGCATCGTCGGGTGGGTTACGACCGGCAGCCGGCAGGGCGGGCCACTCGGCCCCGGACCACGACGGACGGGAGCCGATCGTGCTGCGGCAGGGGCTCGCCGAGCAGCTCGATGCCCAACGGATGTTCGGCCGCGACGAGCCGTTCGACACGATCTTCTTTTCGTATTGCCTGTCGATGATCCCCACCTGGCCAGGGGCGATCGACGCGGCGATGGCGAACCTACGTCCGGGTGGACATCTCCTGATCGTCGACTTCTGGGATCAGAAGGATCTGCCGGGGGTGTTTGCGGCGGGGCTGAAGCGGTGGCTGGCGATGTTTCACGTGCACTACCGCCCGGAGGTGCACGACGCGATCGTGGACCTGGGAACGTCGGGGCGTGGAGAGGTGAAGTTCGAGTCGGTCGCCCGTCGGTACGCCTACATCGCCAGCATCCAGAAGAACTGACGAGACGAATTGGCGAGACGAATTGGCTGGCTCGGCCATCCCCATGCCTGCGGCTCGGCTCCGCTCACGGCAGCAGAAACACCAGTCCCGTGACCGTGGCAGCCTCCACCGCGAAGCCGCGGCAACTGATCGGCACCGCCGGCACCGTCCACGGAGCGCAGTTGCCTGGCCGGTAGTAGCCCAGCGGATAGACGCACTCCCAAGGCAGTTCCACACCCATCTTGTAGGGCAGCACCGGCAACGTCACGAAGAAGTGGGCCGCCGAAAAAATCGGATCGAGAGGACCGTGCGAGTGGCCATACCGCTCCAGGTTCCAATCCTCGAAGTAGAGCGGCTTGTGGCAGTTGCCCGCTGCCTTCCAGGTCATCATCGTGGTGGCAAACCGCCGGGGCTGGAATGTTTCTCCCTCCAGCCGGCACTCACAGGGATAGTCGTTCCCTGGTCTCCCGCTCACGCGAATGTCGAGCGCGATGGTCTCGATGCCGTCATCTCGCAGCGTCTTCAGCGCCTCCTTGCAGGCCTGCGACTGCTCGCCGCAGGCCTTCGCCGCGGAGTCCTTGTCTTTCTGCTCTTGCTTGTCTTTGAGCTCTTGTTCGTCTTTCTGATCCTGCTTGTCTTTCTGGTCTCGCCTGGCCAGCTGCTGGTCTTGCTGCGACTGCGAAGGGAGATCGTCTTCTGCCTTTCCGTCGGCGTCAGCCTGCACCAGCAACTGCTCGGACGTGACGAGCTGGATATCTGCGGCCGCCTCCGGTTCTTCGATCGCTCGTTCGTCGATCGTCGACATCTCAAGGACCACGCCGACGGGCGGCTCCGATGCAAACGGGGGCAGGGGGGGCATCGGCGGCTCGGCCTCCGCCGCCACTGCAGCCGCGA
>CANETO010000122.1 GCA_947440895.1 Planctomycetaceae bacterium
TCGACAGCTACAAGCAGCTGATGGACGCCTGCGATGTCGTCCTGCTCACGGCTCCCCCGGCCTTTCGTCCGCTCCATCTCAAGGCCGCGGTCGAGGCCGGCAAGCAGATTTTCTGCGAGAAGCCGATGGCCGTCGACGCCACCGGCCTGCGGAGCCTCCGCGAGACGGTGCAGGTGGCGACCGAGAAGCATCTCTCGCTCGTGTCGGGGTTCTGCTGGCGGTATGCGAGCCGCGAACGCGACGTCTTCAAGCGGATCCACGCGGGGGCGATCGGTCCGGTGCGGTCGGTCTACACGAACTACAACGCGGCCGGCTTCCGTGGAGAAACTCCCCGCAGGCCCGAGTGGAGCGACATGGAATACTGCCTCCGCAACTGGCCCTACTACACCTGGCTCTCGGGCGACCACATCGTCGAGCAGGCGGTGCACTCGATCGACCGGCTGGCATGGGCGATGAACGACGAACTGCCTATGAGCGTGAACTGCACGGCAGGCCGCGAAGTCCGTGCCGACGTTCCCGTGGGCAACAACATCTTCGACCACTTCATGGCAGTCTATGAGTATGCCGATGGTCGTCGCGGCTTCCACATGTGCCGCCACTTCCCCGGCGCGGCCAGCGACAACAGCGACTACATCGTCGGCACGACGGGCACCGCCACGGTCAACGGCTTCCAGAATACGCAGCAGACCGTCGTGAACGGCGACGTCTGGCAGAGCGAGGCTCCGAAGAACGACATGTACCAGCAGGAGCACGACGAACTCTTTGCCAGCATCCGCTCCGGAAATCCGATCAACGACGGCGTGCGGATGACCAACAGCACCGCGATGGCGATCATGGCTCGCATGAGTGGCTACACCGGCCAGCCGGTCACCTGGCAGCAGCTCTGGGACTCCACCGAAGATCTCGCCCCTGCGGCCTGGAATCTGACGGCGTCCCCTCCGCCATCCCCGATCGCCGTTCCGGGCAAGACCAAGCTCATCTGAGGCCGGCGGACTCCCCACACACAGACACATCGATCAATTATTCAAACACTCCGGGAATGCTTCCTTGCATACACGACGCAAAAATCTTTTGAGCCGTCTGCCTGCCGCCATTCTTTTCGTGCTGATGGCCGCCACCCTACTCGCGGCCACCGCGTGGGCCCCCATGGCCCTCGCTGCTGATGCGGCTGAGGGCTTCATGCCGCTCTTCAACGGCACGGACCTCACCGGCTGGCGGGGCCGCCCGCATCTCGATCCCCTTGAAGAAGGCGCGGGCACTCCCGAGGAGCGTGCCAAGCGGCAGAACGACTGGAACGCCGATCTGGCCACCCACTGGAAGGTGGAGAACGGCGTGATCGTGAACGACGGCCAAGGCGTCTACCTGACGACAGGGAAAGACTACGGCGATTTCGAGCTCGAACTGGAATGGATGCTCCCCGGCCCCTGCGCCGACAGCGGCATCTACCTACGCGGCAACCCACAGGTGCAGATCTGGGATCCCGACTGCGCGCGGGACAACCAGCACGGCAACCAGAAGGGCTCCGGCGGTCTCTGGAATAATCCTCCGGAGTCACCCGGGAAATTTCCGCTCGTGAAGGCCGATAAGCCGACCGGTGAATGGAACGCTGCCCGGATCCGCATGCAGGGGGATCGCGTCACGGTAGTCCTCAATGACCAGCTCGTGGTCGACAACCAGCCGCTGGCCAACTTCTTCCAGAAGGGCCAGCCGCTTCCGTCCCGTGGGCCAATCCAGATCCAGACGCACGGGGCCCCGATGCACGTGCGCAAGGTCTTCATTCGCGAACTGGGCACCCTCGATGGCACTGGCCCCGGCTGGCGAGACCTCGGCGCCGACGATTTTGAGGCCGTCAACTGCGATCCGGGCACCCCTGACTCACCCGGCACATGGACCTGGAAAGACGGCGTCGTGCACTGCACTGGAAACCCTGTCGGGGTCATCCGCACCAAACAACAGCTGACGAATCTGGAACTGTCACTTGAGTGGCGGCACCTCTCTGCCGGCGGCAATTCGGGCGTGTTCCTCTGGGCACCGTCGGCGGCTCTGGAAAAGCTCCCCCGCGGCAGTCTGCCCCCAGGAGGCATCGAGGTGCAGGTGCTCGACCACGGCTACACCGAACAGTACGAGAAATCCTCTGGCCAGAAGGCCGACTGGTTCACGACCGACGGCGACGTGTTTCCCGTGGGCTCGTCCACGATGAAGCCGTTTCCGCCGGTGGCCCCGAACAGTCAACGCAGTTTCCCGACGGCGCGACACTCCCGGGGCACGCCTGCGTGGAATCGCTACTACGTGCGGGCGATCGACGGTGAGGTCCGGCTCTGGGTGAACGGCCACGAGGTCTCGGGCGGAACAGACTGTCAGCCAGCCACGGGCTTCCTCTGCCTCGAATCGGAAGGGGCGCCGGTCGAGTTTCGGCACCTGCGGATCCGTGAACTGCCAGCCGCAAAAAAATAATGCCCATCGATTGGCCTCCACATTCTTTTGAACCGTCCCTGTTGAACCGAGGAGCCTTTCATGAACGCCAACCACACCGCCGTGCCGTCGTCGCCGATCTACCGCGGTCCCCTGCCCCACGTGCACACGGTTGAGCGGGTTCCCGTCACCGTCTACGACCAGCCAGGCGATGCCAGCCGGGCCGTCGCCCGCGAAATCGCCGACCTCGTGCAGGCCCGCGCGGCGGCCGGGCAGAAGACGGTGCTCGGGCTCGCGACCGGCAGCACGCCAGTCGCCGTCTATGACGAACTCATCCGGCTCCACCGTGAGGAGGGCGTGTCGTTCAAGACCGTCATCACCTTCAACCTCGACGAATACTGGCCGATGAGGCCGGAGGCGTTGCAGAGCTACCACCGCTTCATGAGGGAGCACCTCTTTGATCATGTCGACATTCCGGCCGACGCGATCCACATTCCCGATGGCATGCTGCCGCGGGAGCAGGTGGCCGACGCCTGTGCCCGCTACGAGGAAATGATTCATGACGCCGGTGGCATCGACCTGCAGCTGCTCGGCATTGGCCGAACCGGCCACGTCGGCTTCAACGAGCCGGGAAGCGCCGTCGAGAGCCGCACGCGTCTGATCACGCTCGACAGCGTAACGCGGTCGGATGCCGCCAGCGATTTCTTCGGCGAATGGAACGTCCCTCGTCAGGCGATCACGATGGGTGTGGGCTCGATCCTTGATGCCCGCCGGGTCGTGCTGCTCGCCTTCGGCGAGCACAAGGCCCCGATCGTGCAGAAGGCCGTGGAGCAGCCGCCGTGCAGCCATGTGTCGGCAAGCGCCCTGCAGCAGCACGCCGACGCGAGATTCGTGCTCGATCGTGCTGCGGCCGCCCGGCTCACGCGGTTTGATGCTCCCTGGCTCGTGGGACCGCTCGACTCGCTCGGCCTGGAATGGACGACTGCCCTCACGCGGAAGGCGGTCATCTGGCTGGCGATCCAACTCAAGAAGCCGATCCTCAAGCTCACGGACGAAGACTACAGCGAGCACGGTCTCCAGGATCTCGTCAGCAACCGCGGCCGCGCCTACGACATCAACATCGAAGTGTTCCGCTCGATGCAGGATACGATCACCGGTTGGCCGGGAGGCAAGCCGGGCCGGTCGCGGCAGGCCCGCGACACCGGGGCCGCGACGGCCGTGGGCCGCGGAGCCCACCAGCCGGAGGAGTTTCCCAAGCGGGTAGTGATCTTCAGCCCCCACCCCGACGACGACGTGATCAGCATGGGGGGCACGTTCATCCGGCTCTGCGAGCAGGGGCACGAGGTGCACGTGGCCTACCAGACCAGCGGCAACATCGCCGTCTGGGACGAATCGGCCGACCGGCATGTCGACTTCGTGGAGGAGTTCTGCCGGGCGTTCGGTGTCGGGACAAAGCCCAGCGAGATCGCCGAGAAGATCCGTACCTTCCTCCGCACCAAGCACGCCGGTGAGGTTGACCTGCCGGAACTCCAGGCGGTGAAGGGACTGATCCGACGGACGGAGGCCCGGGCCGGGGCCCGCTACTCCGGCGTGAAGCCGGAACACATCCACTTCCTCGACCTGCCGTTCTATGAAACCGGAAGGGTTCGCAAGAAGCCGATCGGCCCCGAGGATATCGCCATCACGTCGAAGCTTCTCGACCAAGTGAAGCCGCACCAGATCTACGCGGCCGGCGACCTTTCCGACCCGCACGGCACGCACCGCGTCTGCCTGCACGCCATCTTCAAGTCGCTCGAGAGCCTGTCTGATCGCGAGTGGGCGAAGAACTGCGAACTCTGGCTCTACCGAGGCGCCTGGCAGGAATGGGAACCGCAGGAGATCGACATGGCGGTGCCGCTCTCGCCGGACGAGGTGAAGCGCAAGCGGATGGCGATCTTCAAGCACGAAAGCCAGAAGGACCGGGCCCTTTTCCCGGGTCCCAGCGATCCACGGGAGTTCTGGCAGCGAGCCGAGGATCGCAACCGCGAAACAGCCCGTCTCTACGACCGCCTCGGCCTCCCGGAATACGAGGCGATCGAGGGCTTCGTGCTGCATCGTCCCTGAGAGTCGCTGTTGACCAACCGCTCAAGATTTTCACAGGAGTCACCTGATCATGGTTCTGTCCCGTAGCCGCCTGTTGTGTGCCCTTCTTGTCTGCACCACTGGTATCGTGATCCAGTCCGAGCCAGCAGCCACCCGCGCCGAAGAACCGGCTGGCGCCTTCTCCCCACTCTTCAACGGCAAGGATCTCACAGGCTGGCAGGGCGATCTCAACGGCTACGAGGTCGTGGACGGCGAGATCCGTTGCAAGAAGGGCGCAGGCGGCGGCCTCCTCACCACCCGGGAGTTTGCCGACTGCGTGCTGGCGTTTGAATTCCGGCTGACCCCTGGCGCCAACAATGGCCTCGCGATCCGGGCCCCGACGACGGGCGATCCAGCCTTCGAGGCGATTGAGTTGCAGATCCTCGACGACGGCCATCCGAAGTATGCCGATCTCCAGCCATGGCAGACGCACGGCTCCATTTACGGCGTCGTCGCGGCGGCCCGCGACTGCCTCAAGCCGGCCGGTGAATGGAACACCGAGGAGGTGACCGTTGCGGGTTCGCAGGTGAAGGTCGTGGTCAACGGCAAGACGATCGTCGATGCTGACATCGCTCCCTACCGTGACGGCAAGGCCACCCCCGACGGCAGGCCCCATCCGGGCCTTGCCCGCACCCAGGGCCGCATCGGATTCCTGGGCCACGGCGACGAGGTCCACTTCCGCAACGTCCGTATCCGGGAGTTGGCCCCGGCCAAGCAGCCCTGAGCCGGACCGGCGAGGCCGTCTGAGCCCTGTTTTCACCGAGCCGATTGCTCTCGTTCGCCGTTCCGGTCTCAGGTATCCTCCTGACCGATCGACCCGCCACCGGGAGCCGGACCATGAGCCTTGCAGACCGACCGCATGACACGGCCCGCCTGGGCCGCCGTGCCTTCCTCCACTTCGGTGTCGCGTCACTCGCAATGCCGGTGCTGGCGGCATCCGGCTGCCGCAGCATGCAGTTCGCCCGCGTGATGATGCCGGGCGAGGATGCCATGATCGGCAGCCATCAGGCGGGGCAGGAGACCTTCACGCCGCTCGTCAACGACGCGGTCGCCAAGCTCCTTGCCAGGCACGTCGATGCGGCCGTGCAGCAGGTGGCGTATGCGGAGGGAGCCGAACCCCTTCCTCCACCCACCCGGCGGATCTGCTTCGTGGGTGTCGAGAACAAGAGTGCCGAGGACATCGGTGACTTCAAAGAACAGATCTACCAGTCGATCGACACCCGGATTCTGGAATCGAGCATCTTCCAGTCGGTGAACCGCCGATTCGTCGACGCCGGGCTCCGCGACACCCGCCTACGACCCGACCAGTTGCTGGTACCCGAGCACATGCGAGCCTTCGCCGCCCACATGGAACAGCAGGGCCAGCCGATCGACTACCTGCTCTACGCCACGATCACCTCTGGCACCACCCATGAGAACCGCGACTACCAGCGGGACTACGTGTTGACGCTGGAACTGGTGGAGGTCGGCACGGGCACCTACGACAAGCAGTCGGCCGAGCTCAGCAAGGGCTACCACCACAGCCGCCTGAGCCGGTGGCGGGCCACGAATCCTCTCAAGCAATGAACCGGCTGCTCGTTTTCGGTTCGCTGCTCCGCCCGCACGCACTTTCGCTGCAGGTCGTACCGGGAGCCGGAAGCTGTCTTCACGAAAAACACAGCATCCTGCTGTTTTTTCTTCGCAATCTCCGATTGCTGGTAGTGCGCATGGCATCCTGCCATACAGGTCGCACGAACTGCACGCAACGCGTAGCCGGAATCGGCGGAAGCTCGAGGAGCGTTGGGCGTATCCTCGCCCCCGCGACGAGACTTCTGCCGTTCCGGCGGCTGCACACCAGTCGGCTGCACACCAGTCGGCTGCACACCAGTCGGCTGCACACCAGTCGGCTGCACACCAGTCGGCTGCACACCAGTCGGCTGCACGCA
>CANETO010000123.1 GCA_947440895.1 Planctomycetaceae bacterium
ACGCACGGCTACGTGCATGCCGTGGCACCGGCGATCCCGCTCTGGCTCGATGAAGGGATCGCGGAATTCTTCGAGCTTCCCCGCAGTCAGCAGGGCGTCCACGCGGCACATGTAGCCCATCTCTCCGGACGGCTGATCGAAGGCACGTGGCGGCCCGACCTCGACAGGATGGAGGCACTCGCCTCCGCTGGCGAACTCTCGCAGGATCACTACGCCGAGGCCTGGTGCTGGACGCACTGGCTGCTCTGCACGACGCCCCAGCGGCAGCGGCTGCTCCAGGACTACCTCGCCGACGTCCGCCGCGACGTGCAGGCGGCCCCGCTCTCCGCCCGACTGCGGTATGCGGAGGGCTCGACGACCGACCTCTCCGCCACGCTTCGGGCGCATCTGGAAACACTCGTCCCGCCGGACGCTCGGTAGGGCAGGAGGCTTTCCCCACCCCCGGCGGCACTGCACCATCCGCTGCGCCGGTTTATAGTGGCGTCATGCCTGACAGCCCACTCCGCATCCTGGTGATTGAGGACGATGCCGCATCGAGGGCCGCGCTCACGCAGTGCCTCCGCGAGGAACAGTGCGTCGTGTTCGGCGCGGGCGATGGAGCCACAGGCCTCGACATCGCCCTCCGCGAGCCGCTCGACCTCGTCGTTCTCGACCTGATGCTGCCGCGGCTCGACGGAATCCACCTGCTCGAGAAACTCCGCCAGCAGAGCGACGTGCCGGTGATCGTCGTGTCGGCCAAACGAGGCGAGAACGACCGGATCGAAGCCCTCGACGTCGGCGCCGACGACTACCTCACCAAGCCGTTCACAGTTCGCGAGCTGCTGGCCCGCATCCGGGCCGTGCTCCGCCGCAGCGACCGCGAAACATCCACCGTGATCACCGTGGGCGACGTCACCATCGATCTCGATGCGAAGACAGCCTCACGCGACGGCTCGCGGATTCCATTGACGCCCATGGAGTTCGAAGTGCTCGTATTCCTGGCCCGACGGCGCGGCAAGCTCGTGCCCCGCGATCAGCTCCAGAAGCTGATCCATCCCGACGAGGAACGCGATGTCAGCAACGTCGTCGACGTGCTGCTGCTCCGGCTGCGGAAAAAGCTGGGGCGGGACCTGATCGCCACGAGGCGGGGCCAGGGATTCATCATCGATGCCTAGCCTGTCATTCCGCTCCCTCCGCTGGCGGTTTGCCTTCTGGTTCGGGCTCTTTATCCTCGCACTTGCCGTCGGAGCCCGCACGTTCCAGTTCCGCGTGGCGGTCGAACTGCTGGCCCGTGAAATCGACGCCCAACTGTGGGCTAGGCTCGGTGCCCTCAAGGTCCAGCAGCGGTTCGCCCCGGAGACCCTGCTCGACCCCACGCTTCGGCTCGGTGGACTGCTGCTGCCCGATATTCGGACGGCGACCGACTGGAAGCCGTCGGGCGTGCTGCGGGCCATCATGCCAACAGTGAGCCACACCGATCTCCACGAGCCGGTATTTCCGTGGTTCGCCGGTATCTGGCAGCAGGACGGCACGACCATCGACACGCTCCGCCTGCCGCCAGGATTCTCGTGGGAGCCGGGCTGGCACGACCATACAGACCGGCTCTGGACGCAGGCCGATGGCCAGCTGCGGCTCGCCGCCACCACAGGCCAGAACAACACCCTGCTGCTGGTCGGCACACCGCTCGCCCCTCTCCACGCGGCTGAACGGCAGGCGATCTTCTTCTACTGCTGGACACTCGCCGCAGCGAGCGTCCCCGGACTGCTCGTGGGCTGGCTGCTGTTGACGCGGATGCTCAAGCCGCTGGGCGGTATCACACAGACGGCGGAGCGGATCCGCCAGGGGTATTTCAACGAGCGCATCGATGTTTCCGCAGCCGATTCAGAGCTCGTTGGAATGGCCGAAACGATCAACAGCATGCTCGACCGGCTCGATAGCATCCGAATCAAACAGTCCCGATTCAATGCGGATGTCGCCCATCAGGTCTTGAGCCCCGTCCACGGCATCCTGCTCCAGACCGAAGTCGCCATGCAGCGGCCCCGCACAAGCGTCGAACTGACGCAGACCGTCGCCAGCGTCCGCGACCTCGCTGGCAGGATCCAGTCGCTCTGCGAGTCGCTGCTGACCTACTCGCAAACCCTGGCCGTATCGCCTGGACACCTGAAACAGGTCGACCTCGACCCGATCATCGACGCCGCCGTCGAACAGGTCACGCCGCTGGCGACGGAACGCAGCGTCACCATCGTCAACGAGACGACAGCGACGGTCGTGCGGGGCCTGCCGGAATTACTGCGGCAGGTATTCGTCAATCTCCTCGGCAACGCCATCGCCCACAGTCCGGCCGCCGGCACGGTCTCGATCGACATCCATGACCACGAGGGCCGGTGCTGCGTGCGGGTCATCGACCACGGCAGCGGCGTCTGTGCCACCGATGCCCCCCATCTCTTCGAGCGTTTTTTCCGCGGCGAGGGCTCTGGCTCGAGCGGCGGCCACGGTCTGGGGCTGGCAATCTGCCAGAGCATCATGCAGAGCCACGGAGGCGACGTCGTCCATCGCCCCACGCCGGGTGGTGGGGCGACGTTCGAGGCGCGATTCCCACCAGTCGCCGCCCCCGAAGCCGGTGCTCGATCACACGCAGACCCGGTCTAGCTCTTCCGAAAGAGCGTGCCGCGATCGGCGATTTCGAAGCCGATCTTCGTGAAGAGTTGCATCGCCGGCGAGTTTGTCTCCGACACATGCGTCTCCGCCAGCGTCACCCCCTCCTGAGCGAGGTCGTGCAACGCTTCGGCCACCAGGTAATGGGCCAAGCCCTGCCGTCGCCTCTCCCCCTCGATGCCCACGTGCATGAGGCCCGTCGCCGACACCCCCCAGGCCGTCGCCAGGGGCTGCATGTCCCAGAACGAGGCGGTACCAAGCAGTGATTCGCCGGTGCCACGCAGTTCGTAGCGGCGGAGGGCGATGCCCGTCGTGGTGGCAGCCTCCCACCAGGACCGTCGCGCCGGCTCATCGATCACACGGAGCGTCGTGGCCCGCCGGATGGCCAGTTGCAGCCGATTCACCGGCGGCCGGAAGCCCGTCAGCGGTCGCCGCAGCACGCCAATCCGCTCCGCTTCCGCGTATCCCGCGCGGCGAAAGACTGACTGCATGGTGGGCGAGGAGTCGAGCACGCCCGGCAGATCGGCGCCGCCGTAGAGGCCCAGATAGAAGCTCCGCATCTCTGTCGAGCCGCCCCCCAGCAAGGTCGCCGCACCGCGGCGCTGCAGGTAGGTCTCGCACCGGTCGAGCAGGTCGGCCCCGATCCGCTCGTGTTCGGCGTGCGGCACCACGACCACAAGCAGCGTCGTGCCTACGGTCGTGTCGATCGCCGAGTGATCGGCATTCGGTCCGAAGGCGGCATGGGCGAAGCCGACAACGCGGCCGTCGTCGATGGCAACGATCAGCCCTTCCCTGTCGAAGTAGGGCTTCGAGAAGACGCCCGCCTCCAGGAGCGCTGACGTCATCGGCTGCATCGCAGATGGTCCGAGATCGGCCGACCTCCAGGCGTCGGCCAGTCGTGGCGGATCGTCGTTGCGGAAGCAGCGGAATTCGATCACGCGGGCGACTCCCCTGCGAGCCCGTCGCAGGCCAGCCGGATGGAGAGCCGGCCATTCTCAACCCGGATCTCATGGACCGTCTGCCGCATGGTGGCGCTGAGCCGGTGGCGACCCGTGGTCACATCGAACTGCCAGCCGTGCCAGGGGCATGTCAGCACAACGCCGCAGAGTGCTCCGGTGCCGAGCGGTCCGCCTTGATGCGGACAGAGGCCGTCGATGGCGTGGAAGGTGCCGTCGACGTTGGCGATGGCCACCATACGGCCGCCCGCCAGCCGTTCGATGCTCATGCCCGGCGGGCATTCGGAAACGTCGGCGATCGAGATCCAGTCGCTCATAACCAGAGACGTCGATCCGAGGCGATCAGGAGGGGCGGGAGTACGTCAGGGGGGCCGCTGCCTGTGTCGAGGATCTGTATCGACGCTTCTGGTTCGACGCTTCTGGATCGATCCTCGTCTCAGGCGGCGGCACGCGTCACTGTAGCCTTTGGCGGTGCTCCCCGCCATCGCCTGTGCACCCACCAGTATTGCGAGGGGGCGCGGCGGATCGTCTGTTCGAGGAGCGACGTATACCACTGCGAAATCGCCCGCAGATCGGCCGACTCGGGGCCGCCCAGAGCCGGGTCGGCGACCCCCTCCAGCCGCAGATCGTAGTCGAAGAGCCGCCGCCGTCGCGTGGCCGAACAGACGATCATCGGGGCCGAGGAGGAGAGGGCGAACACGCCGATCGCCTTGTGCACACTGGCCGGCCGGCCGAAAAAGTCGACCCAGCAGCCCTTGGGCCCAGCCGCCTGGTCGCCGAGCAGACCGATCACGCCGTTGTTCTCCAGCACGAGCGCCACGTCGGGAGCGCTCCCCTTCTTGGGCAGGATGATCTGGCCACGCGCCTCACGGAACTTCGTCACGAACCGATCGAGGAGCGGATTGTCGAGCTCGCGGGCCACCGAATAGATGCGGAAACCAAAGAGCCCGAACACGAAGGCCGACATTTCGAAGTTGCCGAAGTGGCCTGAGAGGATCACCTTAGGGCGGTCGGACCAGAGTTCCCGCAGAAACCGTTCCATGCCGTGGATCCGCAGATGCCGCCGCCAGGTGGTCTTGCGGATCACCCGTTCGGAATGGGCGATCTCGACCACCATCAAGAGCAGGTGCTCCCACATGCCGCGGGCCGCCTCGCGGGCCTGCTCGGGCGTCCAATCGGGAAACGCCTGCTGGAGATTCTCGCGGACTACTTCCCGCCGGATCTTCACCCGGTTGGCGAGGAGGTTGGACGAGCCGCGGGCGAACCGCTCACACATACCCCGGGGCAGCGACTGCACCACGCAGATGAGCACGCGGACCGCCACATAGGCGAGCGTATCGACGGTCTGCGTGGCGAGCGAACGGCGCATGAAACGGATCGTCCCTGATGCATCGGCGGCACGTCCCTGCACCGCACCCCGGAATTCTCGCGAACCCCGTCCCGTTCATCCAGATCGGTTCCCGACCCTCCCAGGATTCACCGGTCGTCACACTGGGCTGGCCTTGCAGCCATCCCCCCCCGATCAGTGTGCCCCGGCCGTGCCAGGGGCTCCCGTCTGCAGCACGACCAGAACGACGCTGACGGCATTGAATAGCCCGTGCAGGATGATCCCGGGCACGATTGAGCCGGTCTGCCGAGCCAGATAGCCAACGACCAGGCCAAAGAAAAACAGCGGCACCCAGGCCAGCCCCTGCCCGAGATGGGCCAGGGCAAAGGCCAGACTCGACAGCACGATAGCCGCCATGCCACTCCACTGCGGTGTCTGTGGCTTGAGCCAGCCCTCAAGCCACCCCTGCAAGACCCGCCGGAATAGAAACTCCTCGGCAATCGGGGCGGCGACCACGGCCGCAAAGGCAACCAGTCCAATCGAGAGTGGATCGTGATGGGCGTTGAGGAAATCGACAATCGTGTGCTTGTAGGGTTCGATGCGGTCGAGCACGGCGGCCAGGCCCAACAGCGGCGCCAGCAAGAGCAGCAGCCCCGCCACTGCGAGCCGGATATCGTCGCGGAGACGTCCCAGCCCGCATCCGAGCGCCGACCACCCCGCCCCGCGCAAAAGCAGATGCGCTGCCGAAACAGCCGTGGCGGAGAGCATGGCGATACTGCCGGCAGCCAGCCTCAGTTGCAACGACGCACCGGGCGGCATGCTCTCCGCGGCGAGTACCTGAAACCCGAGAAACGAGAGCACGGCGGCAGCGACATCGACTCCGTTCCAGGGAACGGACTGATGCGGCCGACTCTCCACCGCCGGAAGCCCGCGACTCGTCCGCCGTACAATCAGCCAGAGCACCGTCAGGCTGGCGATCAGGCCGCACGCGGCCACCAGCCCAAAAACCAGAATCTCCTGTCCTGAGACCGTCTCCGCGGCCAGTGGTGGCATCTGGTCAGGAATCTCGATCTCCATGTCTGGGCTCCCTACTCGTTGGCTCCGGTTCCGTCAGCAGGCCGCGGGCCGCCACCAGATATTCCATGCCCGACCAGACCGTGGACGCCACCGCGGCCCAGGCGGCCGCACTGGCGAGCGTCCGCATACTCACGCCGCCAAACGACTGCTCCGGCGCAGCTCTGGCAAAAAGTTCGAGCGCGATCGCCGCACACTGGAGCACCATCTTGAGCTTGCCGGAAAACGCCGCGGAGAAATCGTGCCCGGTGCGTTCCATCTCGGCGCGGATGGCCGTCACCACCAGTTCCCGCACCACGACCACCACCGCCATCCAGGGCAGAATGGCCGACGCGCCGCCCCGTGCCGCCAGGAGAATAAAGCCGCCGCA
>CANETO010000124.1 GCA_947440895.1 Planctomycetaceae bacterium
CGGTTTCGAGGTCATCGCCGCCAAGGACTTCCAATCCGCCAAATCGGAGGCGGCAGGGCCAGCCATGGGCGACGGCCACGGTGTCGAAGCGTTCGGCGATCCGGAGGGTCCACGCGGCGCCGAGTGTCTCTCGCACTGCCAGAAACGGCCGGTCGATGATGGCCGCGACGGAGACCGCCAGATCACCAGCGGCGTTGCTCCCAGTGGCCCGCGAGGCCCGCCCGGCCCGCTCCATGAGAGACTGCACCGCCGCCAGGAGAGTGCCGCCAAGCAGCAGCCCGGCAGCCGCGGCGTCGATGGCGATCGCCGTCGCATCGCCAGGGGGCCCCTCCATCGACCTGCCTGGTAGAAATCCGCGCATCAGCATCAGTTCGGCGAACGCCACCGCCGTCACGGCAGCCGCCCGCCGTGTGCCGGCAAAATTCATCCAGCCGACGAGCACGAGCAACGGCATGAAGCACCGCTCGAGCAGGTGCACATTCGGCAGGCTGCCCGGCCTCATGAGAAGTGCGGAAGCCGCCGGCATGGAGAGCACCACCGCCAGCGTGCCAACAATCAACTGCCAGACCGCATGCTGGGGGCGTTTCGCGCCGAGCAGCGAGAGCGCCGGGCAGAGCGACAACGCCACAACACCCAAACGGACCGCCGCCGCCGCGGCCGGATCATTGAGCCCCCCCGCCGCCCTGGCTCCCATCTCAGCGGCCAGAGCGAGGCAGGCCACCACGGACCAGACCGCAGCCGGCACGGCCGTCGAGCCGCGGACACAAAACGCCCCCCACGCCGCCACCAGAGCAGCACAAGCAGCGAACGCGCAGGCAACGCCGGGCAGGAATGTGGGAGACATCGGGAGCATCGTTCTTAGCGTAGCAGGACATATTGCACGGGTCGTGACGGTCACTCGGAGGGCTGCAGAATTCTGCGACTGCGAGGCCGACTCCCGCCGAAACCAAAGGAGAGGTGTCGACTTGGCCGGCCGAACCTCCTCCTGGACACCTCCATGAACCCCACGCTCTCAGGTTGGACGCAGGATCGCCTGCGTCTGCTGGCCCTGCGCTCGATTCTCTGCCTGGCTGCCGCGTTCGCGGCCATTTCACCGGCCGCCTACGGCATCGAGATGTTCACCTACTACGGCGACGGCAGCCGCATCGGCCTCCCCAATCTGGAAGTGCCAATCGAGGCCTACCCGGGCATTCCTCTGCGGAGCGACCGGCTGCGGGCACGTCGCCGGGCCCAGCAGACAGGCTCCGCCGTCCGGCTGGGCCCCACCGGCCTGCCCACCCGGCCGGGCGGCATCGTCATCCGACCGATGCCACCGCAGCCAATGTCGGCGCCTGTGCCTACGTCTGACGCCGCACCGTAGCCGAACGGCGGCCGATCAGCCGCCCTCCGGCTTCTTCAGCGTGGCAAGCAGGTCGACCGCGTCGGCGCGGGTGGCAAACATCGCCTCGTTGGCGAGCACCTCCTCGAGGATCTTCCGGGCGCGATCCTTCTCGCCGCGGTCGGCGAGGAGTTTGGCCACGTAGTAGGCACCGTCGGTCGTGAGCTGGTTGTTCTGCGTGATCTGCGAGAGGATCTTCTCCGCGTCCTCGCGCCGCCCCAGCTTGTAGTAGACCCACGCCAGTGTCGTCAGCGCGTTGGCCTGATTCGGCGAGCCCTCACGGTGCATGGAGACATTGGCCTCAGCCATCTCAAGGGCCCGCTGCCGCGACTCTGCGGACTCGTCCTCGATCAGCACGAGCGCCAACGAATTACCCGCCGGAAAATTACCCGGCGACTGCAGATGGGCGTCGTTGAAATACTTTTCGGCAGTCTTGTAGTCACGGGACACGCGGGCAATCGCCCCACGCACGACCTTCCCCTCCAGACTCTTGGGATCGATCTTGAGGGCGTTGTCGGCGTTGACGGTGGCCTCCGCCATGTCGTTCTGCCCCACGTACCACTGTGCCGCGGCGAGCAGGACAGCCGGGTCTTGCGGTGCCGACTTCACAGCCTGCTCGATCAGCTTCTTGGCCGTGTCGCGTTGCTTGGCATCGTCGTAGAGCCGGGCCATGGCCAGTTCCGGATGCACGGCCTTCTCATCGAGCTTCTTCGCCTCGCGAAACTGCTCGAGAGCCTCCTTCGGCTTGTCGAGTTGGAACAGCACGATTCCCAGCCGCTGATGGGCACTGGCATTGTCCGGATCGAGTTCGAGCCATCCCGTGAGATGCTGCTGGGCCGCGGCCCATTGCTTCCTCGCCTCAGCCACGGCACCGCTGCCGGCGTGGCAACGGATCTCGAAGTCTCGCTTCCGCTTGGGATTCTCGGTGAATGCTGTGGTGAGTTGCGTCGCCTTGGTGAACAGCACGTCAGCGTCGGTGATGCGGCGATCCTGGAACGCCAGGTCGCCCAGCATCAGGTACGGCTCCGGGTCGCCGGGGAATTTGATCGCCGTGTCCTCCAACTCGGCCCGGGCCGGCGGCAACTGGTTCACGCTCAGCCAGAGCACCGCCATCATCATGCCCGGCGGGGGAAGCTTGGGATTATTCGACCGAGCCCGCTCCAAGAGCGCCCGACAGCCGTCGATATCGCGATCGCGAAAGCGGGCGATCGCGTTGTTGATCTCGCCATACTGGGCATCGTCCGAGACGGCCTTGCCCACCAGCCCCTGCGCGGAGATCTGCCCATGCGCCCGGCTTCCGGCGGCCAGACAGGGCAGCACAATGGCCAGGGCAAGGAGTCCTGCAAGCGAGGGGCATGGAAGGAAAAATCCGACGGGTCGGCTGATCATGACAGTCATTCTCCAGGGGAGGGCCCAGTTCGATCCATCGCGTCCATGCGAGATTGGAGTCGGCTCTGGTATCGTATCGAGGCTTACCGAATTTTTCCACGCGGCGACCGGGCCGCGGACCGGAGGAAACAGATGCTCGGGGCTGTCTTCGAACGCGAGGTGCAGGCGGTGCCGCGGGCCCGTGGACTCTACGTCGCGAGAGCTGTGTATTGCGGCGCACTTCTGGGCATCGTGGCCACGTGTTGGCTGGTGGTCACCGGCACGCAGGCGGTCACCACGGCCGGTGATACGGCACGGTTCGGCGCCACGCTGCTGCGGATTCTGGCGCCGCTGCAACTCTCGCTGGCGATGCTCGCCGCCGCAATGACCAGCACCGTGGCGGTCAGTTCGGAGAAGGATCGTCGCACGCTCGAACTCCTGCTCATCAGCCGGCTCACCGACGGCCAACTCGTGCTCGGCAAGCTGGCCGGCAGCCTGCTGCGGGTCCTCCTTCTCCTGGTGGCGGCGGTGCCCGTGTTCGTGATCGCCTCTCTCTTCGGAGGTGTCACCATGCCACAGTTGGCCCGGCTCTTCGTGGTGACATCCGCGGCGGCGCTCGCGGCGGCGAGCGTGGCCACGTGTGTTGCCTTTTGGAAAGACACCACGTTCCAGGCGCTGGCCATCACCACCTTCGCGCTCGTGGCGTGGGTGGCGGCCGGCGAGGTCGTCGCCGGACGATACGGACCGGTCGCGGGAGCGCAGGTGTCACCGGCGCGGGCGGTGTTCGCGGCGATCGAGCCCGCTGGCGGCAACACGCTCCTGCCGTTCCTGGCCGTCTCGGCAGGCGTGATCGTGATGACCAACATCCTGGCGATCTCCCGCGTGCGGGTCTGGAATACCGTCCAGGAATCCCGGCGACGGCCCGAGTCAGCAGACGGCGCCCGATCGGTCTCCGTGCGGCCCTCGCGAGTGGTCTGGGACAACCCGGTGCTCTGGCGGGAGATCTGCACCCGGGCGCACGGCAAAGCCATGCTGCTCGTGCGACTCGCCTGGTTTGCACTCTTCGCCGCAGCGGTGGCGGGAATCGTGGCGGAGGCCCGTCAGGCCAGGCCTGACGGGCTCACAGTCGCCGTCGCCGTGGTGCCAATGGCGTTGGCCAGCCTGCTGGCGGTGGCGGCGATGGCCGTCACCAGCATCACCACTGAGCGCGACCGGGGAGCACTCGACGTTCTCCTCGTGACTGATCTCGAGCCTGCTGAATTTGTCTGGGGCAAATTACTGGGCGTGCTCACGGCGGCCCGCGAGATCGTGCTCCTTACACTGGTGCTCTGCGGCGCATTGGCAGCGGCGCGGATCACGACGATCGAGAACGCGGTCTACATGGCGCTCGGGCTCGCCACGCTGATCTTCTTCGCGGCGGTGCTCGGCCTCTACGCCGGCCTTTCCCACACCGCCTCACGACGGGCGATCGCGGTCGCCCTCGGCACCGTGGCGTTCCTATTCGTAGGCGTGGCCACGGCCATGCGGATCATGGTCGCCTTCGGGTCGAGCTTCGAGCTGCAATTGGCTCCGTTCCTCGCTGTGATCGTCGGCGGTGCCATCGGTCTCTACGCCGCGCTGTCGGCCCGCAATCCATCACCGGCGATCGGCTGGGCCTCGGCGCTCCTGCCGGCCCTGACGTTCGTGGCCATCACCGGCTTCCTGCAGGGCAACGCGTTGCAGGTATTTCTGGTGGCTGCCGCGGCCTACGGCTTCGCCACCCTGGCGATGCTCGTGCCGGCGATCGGCGCCTTCGATCTGCTCACCGGACGCACCACCACCGGCGAATGACATCGCGGCTCGCTACTGCCGGCTGATGTCTGCGGGTGCCTTGGCGATCACAGGCGGCGTCTGTCCGTCTGCCGCCGCCTGCTCCAACTCGGCGAGTCGCGTGGTGATGTCGGGCGACTGCAATCCGCGTGTGACCGCCTGACGGTAGCTCTCGATCGCGTCGTCCGGACGATCGAGAGCCTCCTGGGCCATGCCCTCAAGCGCCAACACCTGCGGCGGCGTCTGATTGGGGGCATAGCTTTCGCCGAGGATGGCCAGCGTGGCCAGGGCGCGTTTCGGACGCCCCAGCCGTCGGTAGATCTCCGCCGTATCGAGGATCAGGTCACGGTCATCTGGCGAGATCGCCAGAGCCCGATGGAAGTCGGCCAGCGCCTCCTCGGACTTGCCCCGAGCGAGCGCGACCTGGCCGTGCAGTCGCCAGGACTTCTCAGACCGGGGAGCCACCCGCACCGCTTCACGGGCCAGCCGGTCAGCGTCATCCAGCAGCCCAAGCTCCATGTACATCCGACCGCCATCGATGCAGAGCGACGTGTCGCCGGGCGAGAGCCGTAACGCTTCGGCGATCTGGGTCACCGCCGCCATCCGTTCCCCCCGTTGCCACAACACGTCGGCGTAGTGACGCCGAGCATCGACATCGGTCGGACAATTTTTCACCGCCTGCTCGAGAAGCCCCTCGGCCCGCATCAAATCATTGCGATCTGCGGCAGAGAGGCCCTCGTTGCAGAGCCGCCGGGCATCGGCAACTTCCTGCGGCACGGGACCCGAACAAGGAATCAGGCGACAGCCCGAGCCAGCCACCAGCAGGAGCAGGATGACGGCGATGCCGCGCACAGCGTTGGAGGCAACTCTGACCATGAATCTGACCATGAAACGGGCGTTGGTTGGCTGCCCGTGAATGCAGTGCGGATGGGTCAGGAACGGGACCGGGACACTATGTTTTTTTCCCGGGAAACACAACGGTTCTCGGCTCGAACACTCCCCTCTCTGCCCTACCCTGCATGCCCGACCGCCGCGGATTGCCCGGTCCCCTCACGCCCCCCGAAACGCGGACGGGGCCGAGCGGCCTTGCCGTCCGCCCCCTGCCTCCCTACTAGTGCCACTTGCGAGTTGTTCCCAACCCTGTGCCGCCGTTGCTGCCCACTGCCGCGCAACGCCCATCCAATGCGATATTCCCCACTTTTGAACCTGATCGGCCGCTGGATGGCTGGAGTGGCGGGCGTGCTGCTGGTGCTCTTCGTCTGGGGCGGCTTCGAGATCCGTGACGAGACGGTCGAATCACCCCCGACACGTCCTGTGCGGCTCACTGCTGCGGCGCAGGAAACAGGCATGGGGATCGAATACGTCGAGGACTACGAGTCCGGATTGCGGCGGTCGGCAGCCGAAAACCGTCCACTCCTCGTCATCTTCCGCGCCGCGTGGTGCCACTGGTGCGCGGAGTTCGCGCAGGGCACGCTCGTCGATCGGAGGCTGATCGGGCTCTCCAGAGAGTTTGTCTGCGTCGTAGTCGATGCCGATCGGCACGCAGCCGACTGCCGCCGGTTCGGCGTGAAGGAGTTTCCCACGGTGGTCGTGGCCACGCCGGAGGGACGCGAATGCCGTCGCTGGACCGGCTGCCCATCCGCTGATGAACTCGTGGGTGCCATGGCCGACGCCCTCCCGACAGCCCGCACGGCGACAGCGGTCGATCACGACGCCGCCACGACGCGCTAGAGTGTGTTTGGTAGAGCACCGGCTTCGGGGGCGGCAA
>CANETO010000125.1 GCA_947440895.1 Planctomycetaceae bacterium
ACGAGACTGCCGTCGGCCACCGGCGACACGACGTAGCCAGAATGGTGCGGCACGGGGAGTTCGTCGTCGATCTTGCCGACGCTGCCGGTCCGTTTGGCGATCCGCTGCCCCTGGATCTTGTCCTGGATCCGCATGAGACCCTCGAGCAGGCTTTCCGGGCGAGGGGGACAGCCCGGCACGTAGACGTCGACCGGTACGACCAGATCAACGCCCTTCACCACGTGGTAGCCCCATTTGAAATAGGGACCACCGCCAGTGGTGCAGGCGCCCATGGCAATCACATACTTCGGATCGGGCATGAGGTTGTAGAGACGACGGACGCGACTGGCCATCTTGTAGGTGACGGTGCCGGCCACGATCATCAGGTCGGCCTGGCGGGGTGTCGCACGAAAGGCCCCAGCACCGAAGCGGTCGAGGTCGTAGCGGCTCGCACCGGCGGCCATCATTTCAATGGCACAGCAGGCGAGGCCGAACGTCATCGGCCAGATGCTCGACTGACGGGCCCAGTTGATGGCCTGTTCGACCGTCGTGAGCACCATGTTTTCCTCGAATCGGCCCTCGATCCAAGGGGTCGGATTGACCTGAGGCTGTGTCATGGGGCAACTCCTGTTGTGGTGTGAGCGAGTGGTGAGTGGATGGGCGTGGCGGTTTGTAGCGACAACCGAACGGCATTCAATGCTTCAGCCGGGTTTGTTGCAAGTGGCAGTGGTCCCTGACAGGGCTCCGACGACGGCCGTCGGATCGCCGCTATTGCCCAGGGTGAATCGGCAACAGGCCGCTCCGTCCAGACGGCATTCGGATAGTTGCACCGCCGAGCCGACGAGATCCTGCAGCATCAGCCGTTCGGCGGCGCAGATGCCACGATCCTGTTCCGCCAACTCAGGATAGGGGCAGGCGTAGCTCGTGAGGACCGACAGGCCCCCGGCAGCAGTGGCTTCGCCCGTGGTGCTTGAGTGCCCGACTTCGCAGGAAATCCGCCTGTCGAGCAGGATTTTCGCCATGCTTTCCAGGCGTTGCTGCGGCGTATCGCCCGCCACTTCATCGCGATAGGTGTCGGCCATGGCCAAGCCGATCCGCGAGAGCAAGCCCTGGCGAACAGCCGGTTCACGGACACTCCGAATCTCGTTCCAGAGCACCAGCGCCAGATCCCGGAAATTGTCGCCCCCGGTCCGTTGGCCTTTCTCGGTCAGGCTGTAGACATGCGAGGGACGGCCACGCGTTCTCGTTGTCCGCTTGCCGCTCCAGCCGCTCGCAGACTCATTGCTGTCGGATAGCGTGGCTCTGCCGACCAGGCCCGCCCGCATCAGCCGCTCCAGCCGCTGGCGGACCGCGGTTGCAGTCACGCCCAGCCGCCGGGCAAGCTCGCCGATGCCGAGCGTCTTCTCCACTCGCAACAGCTCGATCACGGCTGCGTCGGAGGAACGGTGCTCAGCGGGGGCAGTGCGGATATTCATCTCTTTACTGTATGCGATTATCGATTTTTGACAAGTCACCATGCGAATAATAGTCCGCGTGCTGGGCTGATCCGAGAAGGCCCAACGGCCCGATGTCCCCGGACTTCCGTCCGGGGCTTCTTGTCGTGGGTGACGTGACCAGCTGGTGGACGCGCCGGTTGAATAGAAGTCCCCGGCGGAAGCCGGGGGACTGCGGACGTCAGGCGGGCGCATGCCGCGGAAAGCTTGTGTTCATGGCGTCGAGAAACTCCTCACGGGTGGTCACCCGTGACACCTTGCCGCGGAAGTCGCGGGCACCTGGCAGCCCCTGTGCGTAGGCGCAGGCGAACTTCCGCATCAGCATGGTGCCCCGCTCAACACCAAATCGCTGACAGACGAGGTCGTAGTGATGGAACACCAGTTCCCTCTGTTCGTCGAGCGTCGGATCGGGCGGCAGCGGCTCGCCCCGCAGGAGCGCCGCCACCTGGGCGAAGATCCAGGGGCGGGCGAGAGCCTCCCTGGCGATCATCACGCCGTCGACGCCGCTCTCACGGAGTCGGGCAACGGCCGTCTCGGCGGACTTGATATCCCCGTTCCCCACGACTGGCATGCGTGACACGCTCCGCTTCACCTCCGCGATCGCCTCCCAGTCGGCGTTGCCGGTGAAGAACTGCGACGCCACGCGGCCGTGCACGGTGAGGCAGGAAGCGCCCGCCTCCTCGATCCGCTGCGCCACCTCGACGGCGGTGCGGCATGTGTCGGCGCAGCCCAGGCGAATCTTCGCTGTCACTGGCACGCCGTCGCAGGCCTCGACCACACGCCGCACGATCATGCCCACGCGGTCTGGATCCCGTAGCAGCCATGACCCGCTGTGTGCCTTCTCCGTGACCTGCCGCACGGGGCAGCCGAAGTTGAGGTCGACGACGCTGACAAGAAAATCCTTGGCGAGTCGACGGCCGACCTGAGCGAGATTGTCCGGATCGTTGTCCCACATCTGCACCGCCAGCGGTCGTGGCTCCTCGCGCACGCCCCAGAGCCGGTCGGGATGCTCGCCGCGGTGGGTCTCAAGCCAGGTGGCGCTGCGGGCGGCGATCATCTCGGTGGCCAGCAACCCTGCGCCGCCGAACTCGCGGACCACCTGACGGTAGGCGAAGTTCGTATACCCGGCCATCGGTGCCTGGAGTACGGGCGGATCGACCACCACCGGCCCAATGGCGAGAGGCGCGACCGAAGCATGTGTGGGAGCGGCTGCGGACGGGGGCATGATGGTGGTGGGCTCGAATCGGCGTGGACGCTGCACGCGGCGGGAAACGGGTCGATCGGGTGAGTGGGTCAGTTGGCCGGTGACAGCGGAGAAAGTGGAACGGTGGGCGGGGTGGGGGCCTGCTGTGTCGCCGCCGGTTCGGGCCGCCACTGGATCGGGGTGCCGATGAGCATCGACACGAACCGGTCGTCAGGCACCGAAAGATCGGCCACCGCCATGGCGTATTCGGCGATGTCGAGATTGTAGGCCTTCATCACCTTGACGAACTCACGCTGCTGGCCGGTGACTGCAGCGTGGGCAGCGGTCACCGCCTCGATGGGCCGCTGCCCCTTGGCATGGGCGGCCTCCGCCATCTGCATCGCCTTTTGGGCGGCCACCACGGCCGCCGCCCG
Organism: Planctomycetaceae bacterium; assembly: GCA_947440895.1. Lineage (GTDB taxonomy): Bacteria > Planctomycetota > Planctomycetia > Pirellulales > UBA1268 > CAMCQY01. The sequence goes on from CANETO010000125.1 coordinate 3,090, forward strand.
CGCCTCGAGTGCCTCGTGCTTTGAGGGCAGCATTCGCACGATTGCCCGGATGCGGCCCGGCGCGGGACGGGTCGCGAACAATGCCTCGAAGTGTGTCTGGTAGGGGCCCGCCAGCGGCCTGTCGACCGGCCAAGGCAGAGGGTCGCCGGCGGGTAGTCGCACGAGGTCGACGAGTTCCTGCTGCGCCGCGACAAGTTCGGCGCGTGCATCGGCCAGATCGGCGCGGGCCGCGGAGGCAGCCACGTCAAGAACGGCCCGGTCGTGAGGATCGCCGCCCGGCGCGATCATCTCCAGCCGTTCGAGCGCCTCGGTGCTCCACCGGAGCATCGCGAATCCCGCCGACACTTTCCAATACGCCTGCGAGATCCAGAGCCGCCGCGAGCGGTCGCCCGAACGCTCGAGCGCCTCCACCAGCGGCAACGGGCGGGCGTAGACAGCTGCACTCGCCGCTGCGTTGGCTGTCGCGGAGGGGCCGCCGGCGGGGGCGTCGCTGTTGAGGCCGGACTCAAGCGGCTCAAGCGAGCGAGAGAGCAGATCGGTCGCCACGCTGACGATCGCTGTTTCCCCCTGGCTCGCTGTAGAGGGTGGCGACACGACCGACACGGTGCCATCGGCCGCCGGTTCCCGCACGGGCTGGTCCTCGGCGCGGACCACCGCCAGAAGGGGCGTGGTGCACAGCATGAACAGGAGGAAAAACCGAAGCATCGTCATCATCGCATCATAGCGGTATCTCGCGCCAGCTGGGCTGACGTGGCTGCCGTTCATGGTCAGGATGCCGCGTCGAGATAGGGGTCTTGGCTCATCTGAATGTGGGCCTCCGCCCGCTGCCGTTCGACGTATTCGAGCAGCCGACGCTGCCGGACGTGACGGGCTTCGACCCGTTGCTGCGCCCGCCGGAATGCCGCCAGCAGCCGCTCGGGATTGCCTTCCAGCCCTCCCGCCAGACGGGCCACCAGGCGACGGGCCCGGGCGACGCCGTAGCCGGCGATCAGGATGTCGTCGTCGAGCGACACGTACTGCCGCCAGGTGCCGGGGTCGCCCTGCCGACCGCAGCGGCCAACCAACTGCCGGTCGATTCGGGCTGAGTCATGGAGCTCTGTGCAGATTACGTGCAGGCCACCCATCTCCAGCACGCCGTCCCCAAGCTTGATGTCGGTGCCGCGGCCCGCCATGTTCGTCGACACGGTGATCTGGCCGAACTGCCCGGCCTGCGACACGATCTCCGCCTCTTTCTCGATGTGTCGCGCGTTGAGCACGGTGTGCTGCAGGCCGGCCCCCTCCAGAAGCCGTGACAGCTCCTCAGACTTGTCGATCGACCGCGTGCCGATGAGCACGGGACGGCCGAGCGCGTGCATCTCCGCTGTCTCCATGACGATCCGCGCGAATTTCTCGGCCTGGTTCACGCAGACGACCGGCGCGAGACGTTGTCGGATGGCAGGGCGGTTGGTGGGCACTACCGCCACGGCCACGTCATAGGTTCTCGCGAGTTCTGCGGCGCTGGTGGCAATCGTACCGGTCATGCCCGCCAGGTGCGGCCAGCGGGCGAACAGGTTTTGCAGGGTGACTCGCGCCGCATGCCCGGATGGTACGGTGATCTCGATCTTTTCCTGGGCTTCGACGGCTTGGTGCAGGCCATCCCGCCAGTTACGGCCCTCGGCGGCCCGGCCCGTCGATTCGTCGATGATCACCACCTTGCCGTCGCGCACGACATACTGCCGGTCGCGGATGAAGAACCGTCGTGCCCGCACCGCCCGCTCCACGGCTTCGTAGATCGCCAGCAGACTCATCGACTCGATCGCTTCGGGCCGTGCCATGGCCCGCACGCGGCTGCGGCCGCGGCCAAGCAGTTCGCAGGTCTGCTTCTGCTGTTCAACCTCGAAATCCTCGTCGGCCTGAAGTTCGACGGCAGCCTGCGCCGCGAAGCGGAACATCGCCTGTTCGGCCGCCTGGGCCTCGCCCGGTGGCGAGGCGATGATCAGCGGTGTGCGGGCATCATCGATGAGCACATTATCGGCCTCGTCGACCAGTGCGAACCAATAGGGCCGCTGCAGGAGTTTGGCGGCGCTGCCGGGAGTGTTGCCCGCGAGCACGGCGCCTAAGTCGCCGCGGCCCTCGGCAATCTCGCGGTTCATCAGGCGGTCTTTGAGGAAATCGAAGCCAAGCTCCCCGGCAGTGCCGTACGTGACATCGCAGGCATAGGCCTTGCGACGCACATCGAAATCCTGCTGGGACTGGATGATGCCCACGCTCAGTCCGAGCGCCTCGTAGATCGGCGTCATCCACTCGGCGTCACGCTTGGCGAGGTAGTCGTTCACCGTGGCGAGATGGGCTCCACGGCCGGAGAACGCGTAGAGCACCAGCGGCAGCGTCGCCACGAGCGTCTTGCCTTCGCCCGTCTGCATCTCGACGATGGCACCATGGACGAGCGCAATGCCAGCCAGGAGTTGCACGTCGTAATGCCGCATGCCAAGCCGCCGACGACCGGCTTCACGGGTGGCGGCAAAGCTCTCGATCAGCAGTGAATCGACCGGCTCGCCCGCTCGGGCCCGGTAGGAGAGCGATCTCCCGAGCCGCTTGAGGGCGAGGTCGTTGAGCGCCTCCATCTCGGGGGCGAGGGCATCGATGCGGGCGACCATCCGCCACGTCGAGGCGTTGATGGCGGGACGCTGACCGACGCCGAATCGAGGAGCAATGCCTTCCAGCCAATCAAACATGGACCCTGCTCTCACCAAGAGGCCTGCCGTCATGAACGACGTGAATACGCCAGTATTGATGGCTGACTGGAGACCGACAAGTTGGAGGGGGAGAAGCCCGGGGCGGGAGCGACGGGACACCCGGGGACAGACACACCGTGGTTGCCGAGGCGGGACGCTGGAATGCACGCAGACGGAACGGCGTGGCAACTGGGAACCGGTGCCTACCCGGAGGGCCATGTTTCGCGTGTATTCAGTATCGCGCCGGCTGCACGGGAACGGATCGTGCCGGTGGCATGCCGCTGGTGTTGGAGAAGGGCCACCAGTTGCCGTTGGCGGTCTGTTGTTGCGGACCGGCGGGCATCTGTGGCATCGCCTGCTGCATCTGGTTGCTCACCTGCTGCTGGGCATTCTGCATGCCCTGCTGAAACTGGTTGTTCAATTGCTGGGCTTGGTTGTTAAAGCCCTGCTGGTATTGGTTCACTGTGTTCTGCATCTGGCTCGCGGCTTGTTGCTGCTGCGCGGTCAGCGATTGC
>CANETO010000126.1 GCA_947440895.1 Planctomycetaceae bacterium
CTGGCAATGTCGCCCACCGACGACATGCTTGCCTCAGGCTCGTTCCGCACCGTGAAACTCTGGCAGCGGCAGCGAGCGGCGCGGATCGCCGAGGTGGCCGAAACCGCCGGGATCACCTCCGTCGCATCTGCCGGCGCCACGGCTGCCTGTGGCCGTCCCGATGGAGGCGTGATCCTTGTCGATGCCGCCAGCGGTGCAGTCCGACGGGCTGTTATGGTCCACACTTCTGCCGTTGTCGCAGTAGCCCTCACCGCCGATGGCGGCACCGTCTACTCGGCCGCTGCCGATGGCAGCGTCGTGGCCACAAACCCGACCGACGGCACGCCGACCGGCCGGCTCATGCTCCCAGTCGGTGTCCGTGCCCTGGCCGTGACGGCAGCCGGATCACAGCTCGCGGTGGCGAGCGACGACGGCGTGGTCCGTACCTTTCCGCTCCCACTCCCAACGGCGCCAGTCGACCTGGTGGCCGCGGCTCTCGCGCCGATCAAGGAACTGAGCGCCGGCGCCGGTCCGGTCGTCTCTCTCGCCGACACTCCCACGCTCCCCGGCCACCTCCTCGCCGGTGGCGCCGATGGCACGGTCCGCCTCTGGAACACGGAAGGCGCGGTCATCGTTCGCCAGTTTGTCCACGGCGGTCCACTCGGTGGCATGGCGATCAGGCCCGACGGATCGCGGCTGGCGACGGTCGGCACAGTGCCGGGGGTGAAGCTGTGGAACGTCGCCGACGGGGCGCTGGTCGCCGAATGGAGGGGGGATGTGAGGATTGTCGAGAAGCTCCGGCTGGCCGACATCGACGTCGCCGTTCGCAAACAGGACGTCGACTATGGCAAGGCCCAGGTGACCGCCGCGGAAAAGGCGGTCGAGGCCGCCACCACCGAGATGACGCAGTCGAACGACAAACTCACCGCCGCTGACAAGGCACTCGGCGAGAAAACCGAGGCGGTGAAGACGGCCGTCGCGGCCGCCGATGAGGCGGCCAAGCTGGCTGACATCGCCGGCACGGCGGTCACGCAATCGACGGCAGCCCACGAGACGGCGACCAAAGCCGCGGCCGCGGTCGTCGCGGCCATGGAGGGAACAGTCGCCGGCAAGGATGCCTTCGCGATCGTTGCCGCTTCGAGCGCGGGTGATGCCGCCGCCGTCGAGGCCCTCAAGAGCTTCGAGGCCGCAGCGGCAGCAGCGGCAGCGGCCCGGACTGCTGCCGATCAGGCGGTGGCCCAGGCCGCGCAGCAGATCGAACGGGTGAAGGCGAAGGCAACCGAGGCGACCAAGAAGATGGAGGAGATGAAGAAGGCCGCCGGCACCGCCGAGGAGGCGAGAAAGGGGGCCGACACTGCCGTGGTCTCCGCCAAGCGGGCCATCGAATTTGCCCAGGCACAGCTGACCCGTTGCAACGAGGCTCTTCCCAAGCGGAAGGAGGAGACCGCGACGCTTGAGGCCACAGCGGCTGCCGCGGAACAGGCCCGCCAGGGGATTGCCGATCAGAAGACCGCCTCGGAGAAGCCCGCCGCTGCGGTCGCGTTCTCCCCAAATGGCACGTGGATCGTGTGCGCCGCGGCCGACGGCGTGGTGTCGCTCCACGGCAGTGATGACGCGATTCCGCGTGAGACGTGGGATGGCGGCGCCGGCGAATCAAAGGCTCTCGTCACGTTCCTCGACAGCCAGCGTGCCCTGATCGGAGGCGGTGCGGCGGCGGCTAGCATCTGGCAGGTTGCACCGCGGTGGACACTCGCGCGGACCATCGGCGGCGAGTTGACTCCACCGACCAGCGTCGACGATCCGAGCCTCCCGCCGGTTGACCGCGTGACGGCGCTGGCTTTCTCACCGGACGGGAAGACTCTCTCCACTGGCAGCGGCCGCGCGAGCCGCTCAGGTGAGATCAAGCTCTGGAACGTAGCGGATGGATCACTCCTCCGTGAGTTCACCATGCCGCATTCCGATGTGGTGACGGCGATCGCGTTCTCGCGCGACGGCACGTTCCTCGCCTCGGGGGGCACCGACCGTTTCGTGAAGGTCCACGCGGTCGCCGACGGCAGGCATGTGAAGAGCTTCGAGGGGCACACCGGCCACGTCCTCGGCGTCGCCTGGCAGGCCAACGGCCGTCGCCTCTCGAGCGCCGGCGCCGACAACACGATCAAGGTCTGGGACGTGGTCACCGGTGAGCAGCAGCGGACGATCACCGGCCTCAAGAAAGAGGTCACCGCCATGACGTTCATCGCCCCTGGCGAGGAACTGATCGCCTGCTCCGGCGATCCGACCGTGCGGCTCTACAACGCCGCCAGCGGCGGCACCGTCCGGGAATTCCCAGGCGCGTCTGACTTCATACAGTCGGTCGCGGCAGGACCGATCTGGCTTGCGGCCGGCAGCCAAGACGGAAAACTGCGGATCTGGGCGGTCGCCGACGGCAGACTCGTCCACACCCTCGAGCCCTCCCCCACTCCTCCTCCAGCCCAGTAACTCCACGGCCGATAATGCCTCGAGAGACGCTGCGGTTCGAAAACCGAAGGCCTTTTTGCACCTTTGCCAGATCCTCTGATCCATTGACACAGCTCTGGTGAGCATTCGAGAATTTGAGATTCTGGAAATCAGGGAAGCTCGTCCCCAGGAAGACACCCACCATGCTCACGATCCCCGGAAGCGCTGCGGGCCGGTTCTGCGACCGCGGCAGCCGCAGGCAGTTTCTCCGCATCGGCGGCCTGGCAGCGCTTGGCACCGCCGGCCCGGGACTGTCGCTCACCGATGTGCTCCGGGCCGAGCAGGCCGCCGGCACGTCAGCGAGCCAGAAGGCCGTGATCATGATTTATCTGCCTGGCGGACCGCCCCACCAGGACATGGTCGATCTGAAGCCCGACGCGCCGAGCGAGGTGCGGGGAGAGTTCAAGCCGATCGCCACGAATGTGCCCGGCATCGAGGTCTGCGAACTGATGCCGCGGCTGGCGTCGATGATGGACAAATTCGCCGTCATCCGCTCGATGGTCGGTGCGACTGGAGACCACTACTCCTTCCAATGCCTCACCGGCCGCAGCCATCAGCGGCAGCCGCCGGGAGGCCATCCGGAGTTCGGCTCGATGGTGGCGAAGCTCAAAGGCGCCGCGCGGCCCTCGGCCCCTCCCTACGTCGGTCTCTCCCCGCGGATGCAGCACCGGCCCTACAACTCCGGTAACGCTGGCTACCTCGGCCACTCCTGTAGCCCGTTTCAGCCCAATGGTGACGGTGCCGGCGACCTCGTCCTCTCCGGCCTCACTCTCGACCGGCTTGGCGACCGGGGCAGTCTCGTTCGCTCGCTCGATGCGTTCAACCGTACCGCCGACCGCACCGGGATGATGGAAGGGATGGATGCCTTCCAGCAGCAGGCCTTCGGCGTTCTCACCTCGAGCGACCTGGCCACGGCACTCGACGTCTCGAAGGAGCCGCAGTCGATCCGCGACGAGTATGGCTACGGCACCGAGAAGCATCAGGGAGACGGCGCCCCGCGGCTCATGCAGCAGTTCCTCGCCGCCCGCCGGCTCGTCGAGGCGGGGGTTCGCTGCGTGACGATCAGCTACAGCTTCTGGGACTACCACGGCAGCAACTTCGCCCTCTGCCGCGAGAACCTGCCCCAGCTCGACCAGGGCGTGACGGCATTGGTCAACGACATCCACCGCCGCGGCCTCGACAAGGATGTGACCGTGGTGGTGTGGGGCGAGTTCGGACGAACGCCAAAGATCAACAAGGACGCCGGCCGCGACCACTGGCCCAACGTCTCCTGTGCGCTCCTGGCCGGCGGTGGCCTGCGGACAGGGCAGGTGATCGGCTCGACCGACCGGATTGCGGGTGAGGTGAAGGACCGTCCGGTGCGATTCGAGGAGGTTCACGCCACCCTCTACCACCGGCTCGGCATCGACCACCTCACGACGGTCAACGACCTCTCTGGCCGGCCGCAGTTCATCACCGACCACTACGCCCCGCTCCCCGAGCTGGTGTGAGGCGGGCCTAGCGATTCTCACACTCTAAAAGCCCCGGACGGAAGTCCGGGGACACCGGGTCGTTGGGCTTTACCGGATCGGCATACCACGCGGGACGAGGGGCTCACCCGGAGTCCCCTGGCTTCCGCCAGGGGCTTCTTGCCTGTCTTCACGCGAAAACTTCGGACACGTTCAAAACGTGCTCCCGCGGATGAAGTCATGTGTCGTAAGAACAGCATCACGCAACGTTGTGTTTATCGTTACCCCAGCAGCGCCCGCTCCATCTGCTTCCGCACCTCGGTGAGCCAGGCGACATCACCCCCGCCCACCTCGGCGGTCGCCCAGCCGGCAAAACCGATGTCGGCGAGCGCCTGACGGACCTCACCCCACGGCACGTCATCGTCGGCGCTCGCGATCTCGACGAACGCGTTCTTTTTGCGGCTGAAGCCCTTGATGTCGAGCTTCACGCACCGGTGGCCGAAGGCGTGGATCCAGTCCCGGGGCTGGCCATACTTCCAGTGATTGCCGATGTCGTAGTACATCCCCACCCACGGGCTTTTGAAGCTGTCAACGAACGCGATGAACCGCTCCGGTCCCTGCTCCGGGGGTGCGTCGTGGTCATACATCATCCGGTTCCAGACGTTCTCGACGAGGATCGGCTGGCCGAGCGACGCCGCCAGCGGCAGCGCCTTCTTGATCTCTGTCCGGCAGCGTTCCTCGATCTCGGCAGCGGGGCCATCCTCCCCCTTTCCGACGACGATCAGCACGCCGCTTCCTCCAGCGGCGTGGGACACGCGGAGGCAGTGCTCGAGGTTGGCGACGGCGGTGGCCCGGTCGTCGGGCGACGCGCTCGTCAGCCGCTTGTTCCAATGCTCGTGGTTGATGGCGTTGTGGACGAAGACCCCCGACTCGCGGACGGCCGCCCGGGCCTCGCTGGTGGTGATGCCGCCGGCCTGATCGAGATCGACGCCATCGAAGCCGGCCTCGTCCGCCATCTGCAGCCGCTCAACGAGCGAGAGTGGCTTCCCCGCTGCCTCGCCGGGGATCATGCCGAGCTTACAGGACAGAAGGATCCGCTTCCCTGCGGGCGGCTCGATGAGCGTGTCGACCGGCACCGTGTCAGCGGCGACGGCGGCCGTTGGAAAAGCTCCCCGCGCGGCGATCGCAAGAGCAGCCGCGGCCGGCGCGGCGGCAAGGAGCTGGCGACGGGAAACGAGAGACTGATTCAAAGACATCATGGAACTCCTGGGCGGTCTAACAGTGTGATCCGTCAGTGTGATCCGTTCAATTGGCCAGCGGGGCCTTGGGCTGGTCGCCGAAGAGCTCAGCCACCTTCGGCTCGATCGCTTCGGCCCAGATCCGATGCCCGAGCGGACTCGGATGCTCGTAGTCGGGCATGAGGTCGGCGGGGATCGAGCCGTCCGGGCGGACGAATAGTCGATTGACGTCCATATAAAACACCTGCTTGCTGTCGGCCAGCTTGGCGATGATCTCGTTGGCCGCCGCCAACACCTCCCGCTCAGGCGTCGGCTTCTCCCGTCGCTGGAAGATGCCCTGCAACAGTATCTTGGTCGAGGGCAGTTTCTCACGCAGCAGCCTGACGATATCTGTCACGCCCGCGGCGATCTCCTCCGCCGAATTATGGCCGCCGTTGTTCTGGCCGATCATCACGATGGCCAGCCGAGGGGAGAGGCCGTCGATGTTGCCATTCTGGAGCCGCCAGAGCACATGCTGCGTGCGGTCGCCACCAATGCCTAGGTTCAGCGGCCGCCGCGAGCCGTAGTAATAGTCCCACGACTCCTTTCCCTGGCGGAGGTAGTTCTCGACGATCGAGTCGCCGATATAGACCAGATCGATGCCGCCCTGCGCCGCCTGGCGGTTCATAGCCTCGTGCTTTGCCTGCCATTTTTTCGAGTCGAGTTTCGGCACGGGCCTGGTGGCGGTATTGGCACCGGCCTCAGCGGGACGGACCGTGAGACTTCCGAGCGTCTTCTTCAGCCGGGCTTCGGCAGCCGGATCGGCTGGCAGTGCCGCCGAGCCGAGGGCCGGAAGCAGCAGGTTCCAGACCAGATTCAGCTGCTGCTGCATGTCCCCGGTCTGGGCGGTGATGGCGATCACCGCGTCGTGCTCTGGGAGCACGATGCAGAACTGTCCCTTGGCGCCGTCGCCCCGGTAGGCATTGTGGCGACACCGCCAGAACTGGAATCCGTAGCCCTGGTCCCAGTCGCGTTCCGGATCGCTGCCGTTGGACACCTGCCTGCTGGTGGCCTGCTCCACCCACTCCTGTGGCACCAGCTGCTGGCCATGCCAGCGTCCCTTCTGCAGATAGAGCTGGCCGAATGTGGCGATGTCTTCTGTGCGAAG
>CANETO010000127.1 GCA_947440895.1 Planctomycetaceae bacterium
GAAGTCCTTGGGAAAGTCGGCCGCCATGACGCCGATCGCCCATGAGGCCAGCAGGCAGAACGAGAGCCAACACGGGTGAAGGAGGCGGCGATTTGGCATGGTGCCCGTCATTCTAGCTCGGGGGGCGAGAGGGCGGTTGAGGCGCATGCAGAGTCGCGACGCCTGTTGACGATCACGGAACATGCGTATAGTATACGCACGTATACACAAGGCATCGGAGGCGACCGTATGGTGACGCAGGTCAGGGAGCAGGTCAGAGAGCAGGTTTTGGGTCAGGTCAGAGAGCGTATGGGCTCGGCCGGAGGCCTGCTCAGGCAGGACTCCGGGTGGCGGCAGGCCGAAGGGGGTGGCAGGGAGACTGTGGCGACCGGGTTTTCAACGCTCGACCGCCTGCTGCCGGCCGGCGGCGTGCGGCGTGGCAGCCTCATCGAATGGCTGGCTGGCGGCGACGCTGCCAGCGCTGATGCAGGAGGGGCGATCACGCTTGCCTGTGCGGTGGCCTGCCGGTTGGCAACCTCACGTGCTCAGGCAGTGGCTTCGCAAGCCACGACGATCGTGGTGGTCGATCGGGGGCAGCGGTTTTATCCGCCGGCGGTGCTCCCGTGGCTCGAGGCACAGTCGGATGTCGCCGCAAAGGGGGGACGCATGCCGCAGCTTGTGGTGGCCCGCCCTTCGCGTGACGACGACGAAATCTGGGCGATCGACCAGGCGCTTCGCTGCCCCGGTGTGGCGGCGGTGCTGGCCTGGCCCGGGCGGGTGCATTCCACGGCCATGCGGCGGTGGCAACTGGCTACGCGGACAAGCGGCGCGGTCGGCCTGCTCGTGCGTGGGTTGCCGGGGCGGCCGCAGGCGGGCGAGCAGACGTGGGCCGATGCGAAGGTGGCAGTTTCTCCGGTGGCTGGCGGTGATTCGGCGGCAGATCCCGCCGTGCGGCGACTGCGGCTCTCGCTTGCAGGTGGGCCGTGGTCGGGCGACGAGATGCTCAAGGAACGGTCGGCGGAGCTGCTTTTGGATCTGACAAATGGTCGCGAGTCCACTCGCCGCCACCGCCTGCCGGGCTGGTCTGGCACGCTCTCTGCGGCGGGGCGTTTGCAGGGTGGTCGGTTTCCGCTTGAGGAGGCGACATGTCGCGCATCATGACGGTTTGGCTGCCCCGATGGCCCGTGCAGCGGCGACTGCTCGAGAGGCCCGAGCTCCGTAGACAGCCCGTGTTTGTCTGCCGGCGGGAGCGTCGCGGCGTGATGACGGTGGTGGCTTGGGCCTGGGCAGCACCGCCGCGGAGGGAGGGGGCATCTGTGTCGCAGTCTGGAGGAGCATCGCTCTCCAGAACCTCCCTCTCCGGGATTCAGCCGGGCATGTCGCTCGCCGAAGCGATGGCGGTGCTGGCACTCTCGCACGGCTCCCGCGCCTGCCATATCGCCGAGGTCGATCAGGATGATCCCGCGGCCGATCTGACCTCGCTCGAGGAAGTCGCCCGCTATTGCCGGCGGTTTGCACCGCTCGTGGCGATCGAAAAACCATCGCAGCATGGGCACGGGGGGCCTGAGTGTCTGCAGATCGACGTGACGGGCACTGCCGGTTTTTTTGGTGGCGAGGGGCCGCTGGTTCGCACGGTCGTCTGGACGCTGGCCACGCGGGGCATTCATGCTCGGGCCGCGATTGCCGATACCCCGGCTGCCGCCTGGGCCGCCGCACGCCATACAGATAGCCTGCATGCTGCCCTGGCGACCGCGGGGGCACAATCGCGGCAGCACCGCGACGGACTGCGAAAGAGGCATTGTCGGTGGGCGGTCGTGCCCCCGGGAGCACACCTGCGGGCGCTCGCGGAACTGCCGGCTACGGCCCTGAGGCTGGATACGATCGCGGCGACGCAGTTGCGGGATGTCGGCATCGAGACGATCGGCGGCATCGCCCGTCTGCCGCGGAAGAGCCTCGCTTCACGGTTTGCGCCGCAGTTATTGCAGCGGCTCACAGAGTTCATCGGCGAGCGGCCCGAACCACTGGTGGTCCCCTGCTCCGGCGAACTCCCGACCGCCTCGCTGGCCTTTGATTTTCCGCTCCTGCTCCGCGACACGACGCAGGACGATCTGGTCGCGGTGATCGAGCGGCTTCTGCACGACTGCGTGACGCCGCTGGTGGCTAAAGGTGAGGGAGTGATGTCGCTGCAGGTGCGGCTGGAGCGATCTCAGTCGGCTGCACCCCGCGAGGCCTGCCCGCCGGCGATCATCGATATCGGCGTGTTTCAGCCGAGTAGTTCGGCGAAGCACCTTACGGAGCTCATAAAGCTGCGGATGGCGCGGATGCGAATGCCGCGGGAGATCGAAGGCATCACGGTGGAGGTGGTGTCTGTGGGGAAGGCTGAGTGCCGGCAGCGGACTCTCTTTGGCGAGGCTGCGGAAACGTCAGCCGCGCAGGTGGTCATGCTGATGGACCGGCTGTCTGGCCGACTCGGCCGTGGAGCAGTCTTCGAGCCCAGGCCGGTCGTCGATGCACAGCCGGAACATGCGTGGGCGGCCGTGCCGCCAGCGGCGCACGGTATGAAGTCCAGATCGAAGCCCGCGATCAAGCGGCCGCAGCGTGGTGGCGGACGCGAGAACTCGCCAGAGGTGTATCGGACAGCCTCGATGGCCGCGCCGCAGCGGCGGCCGATCTGGCTCCTACCACGGCCAGTACGACTGGAGACGGTATCGGTCGTAGGCTCGGCTGTGGATCAAGTGAATGCATCGAGTGGTCCACCGGTGCAGTTTTACAGTGGTGACCAGAGGCACGAGATCGTGAAGGCACACGGCCCGGAACGCATCGAGACCGCTTGGTGGCGTGGGCCGACCGTGCGCCGCGACTATTACGTTGTCGAGACGAGCACGGGAGGCCGCTACTGGATCTTTCGCCAACGGCGCGGCGAGTGGTTTCTACACGGCACGTTTTCCTGACGGCTCTTTCCGCCGAAGCACCATTGCAGGCACGACAAGGAGAAACACCAATGCTTGATCTGTCCTATGCAGAGCTGCACTGCAGGAGCAATTTCTCGTTTCACGAGGGCGGCTCACACCCCGAGGAATTAGTCCAGAAGGCCCACGCACTCGGCTACGAAGCGATTGCCATCACCGATCGCGCCACGCTGGCTGGCATTGTGCGGGCGCACGGGGCAGTCAAGCAGATCGCTGATGCATCACAGGCCGGTAATGCCGGGCGGGCAGCGATCAGGCTGATCGTCGGGGCGCATCTGGAGCCGGTGGATGCCATGCCGCTAGTCGTGTGGGCGACCAATCGCACCGGCTACTCCCATCTCTGCAGGCTCCTGACGCGTGGGTATGCCGCTGCCGCCGGCTCGGCAGGCGATGTGTCGCAGGATGGCCGCGCAAACGCGTGCGTGCTCTCGCTGGCTGATATTGCCGCGCATGCCGAAGGCCTGCTCGCGGGCGTGCCGCTGGCGGCGATTGCGGATGCCGGCATGAGCGATGCCCACGGCCAGGCCGAGGTCGTTGCGGCAGTCGCTCAGTGGCGCGAGGTGTTTGGCGACCGGCTGGTGGCGCTGGCCGAGGTGGCGCTCGAAGGGGATGACGAGGAACGGCTGTGGTGGTATGCGACAGTGGGACGCCAGGCGCGGGTGCCGCTCGTGGCGGCCGGCGATGTCCGCTACCACGAGCGGTCCCGACTGCCGCTCTTCGACGCCCTCACGGCCGTGCGGCACGGCTGCACGGTGGAGGAGGTTCGCGGCCGGCTTCTGTCCAACGGCGAGCGGCATCTGCACGACCGGCGGAACGTTGCCGAGCGGTTTGCCACGCTTGCCGGAGCGGTCGAGCGATCGGTGGAAATCGCGAGAAGGTGCACATTTTCCCTGGCGGAACTGCAGTATGAATATCCCGATGCGACCGTGCCCGCGGGCCGCACACCTGCGGAGCATCTGGCCGATCTGACCTGGCGGGGGGCGGCGAAGCGGTATCCGGCCGGCCCTTCCAGCGATATTCCCGCCGGTATTCCCGCCGGTATTCCCGCCGGTATTCCCGCCGGTATTCCCGAAAGAGTGCGGTCGCTCATCGATCACGAACTCGCTCTCGTGGCGGAACTCGGCTACGAGGCCTACTTCCTCACCGTCTTCGACATCGTCCGGTTTGCCCGCCGCCGCGGCATCCTGTGTCAGGGGCGGGGCTCGGCGGCCAACTCCGCTATCTGCTACTGCCTCGGCATCACGTCGGTCGATCCGGCCCGCATGGACGTGCTCTTCGAGCGGTTCATCAGCCGCGAACGCTGCGAGGCGCCCGATATCGACATCGATTTCGAGCACGACCGCCGCGAGGAGGTGATTCAGTATGTCTACGAAACCTACGGCCGGAGGAGGGCGGCGTTGACGGCCGAGGTGATCTCCTACCGGCTGCGGTCGGCCGTGCGTGATATCGCCAAGGTGCTCGGGTTCTCGCTCGATCGCGTGGAGGAAATAGCCAGTGTGCTCGACGCAGGGGACGGCCTGGAGGCATTGCCGCAGCGGCTGGCCGAGGCCGGCCTCGATCCCGAGGATGACACCTGCACACGGCTCACCACCCTCGTCGGCCAGCTCGTCGGCTTTCCCCGTCACCTGGGGCAGCACGTGGGCGGTATGGTGATGACGCGGGGCGACCTCTGCGATCTTGTGCCGATCCAGCCCGCCGCGATGGATGGCCGCACCGTCATCCAGTGGGACAAGAACGACCTCGACGAACTGGGCATCCTCAAGGTCGATTGCCTGGCGCTTGGGATGCTCACCGCGATCCACCGGGCGTTTGATTTGGTCGAGGCGGCAGGCGGGCCGAAACTGACACTGGCCACAGTGCCGGCGGAAGACCCTGCCGTCTACGAGATGATCTCGCGGGCCGACACGGTGGGCGTGTTCCAGATCGAGAGCCGGGCGCAGATGAGCATGTTGCCTCGGCTGAAGCCGGCCTGTTTCTACGACCTTGTGATCGAGGTGGCGATCGTGCGGCCCGGGCCGATCCAGGGCGACATGGTGCATCCCTATCTCCGCCGCCGCTCGGGCGAGGAGCCGGTGACGTTTCCGAACGAGGCTATTCGTGCGGTGCTCGAGAAGACGCTCGGAGTGCCGCTCTTCCAGGAGCAGGCGATGCGGCTGGCCGTGGTCGCAGCCGGCTTTACGCCGGGCGAGGCCGATCAGCTTCGCCGCGCCATGGGGGCCTGGCGCCGGCCGGGGGTGATCGACGAGTTTCACAGGAAGCTGGTCGACGGCATGCGGGCCCGTGGCCTTTCGCAGCGGTTTGCTGAGCAGGTGTTTCAGCAGATTCGCGGCTTCGGCGAATATGGCTTTCCGGAGTCACATGCGGCGAGCTTCGCGCTTTTGGTCTATGTGTCGGCATGGCTCAAGCGGCATCATCCGGCCGCCTTCACGGCCGCCCTGCTCGGCAGCCAGCCGATGGGATTTTACGCCCCTGCGCAGCTGGTGCGTGATGCCAAAGAACATGGCGTTCGGGTGCTGCCAGTCGATGTGAATGCGAGTGCGTGGCAGGCTACGGTCGAAGTCAAAAACGACAGGCGGAGAGCGGACAACGGGAGGTGGTGTGACGAGAGGGAGGCGAGCAGTCGATGGCCTGGGACGACGTCAGGAGCCCGGCAGGGGGCGGCCGTGCGACTGGGTTTGGAGCAGGTGTATGGTCTGGGGGAGGTCGCGGGCCGGCGGATCGAGACGGCGCGGCAGTCCGGCCCGTTTCGACTCCCGCACGAACTGGCCCGGCGGGCGCACCTCGACCGAGAGTCGCTCCTGCATCTGGCTCGTGCCGGGGCGTTTGAATCGCTGGGGCTCGATCGACGCCGGGCCGTCTGGGAGGCGATGCGGTGCCTCGACCGTCCGGAAAGCCAGCCGCTCTTACGAGGGCTGCAGGATGAAGACGATTCTGATGAGAGCGACGATCTCCTGCTGCCTGCGATGACGCGGCAGGAGGATGTGATTGCCGACTACCGGACAGCCGGCCTCTCCCTTCGAGCACATCCCCTCCGCTTCGAGCGCACCACACTTGCGGATCGTGGTGTTGTCACCGCCTCCGAGGCAGTCACGGCCCCGGAGGGCCGCCGCGTGCAGGTGGCCGGCATCGTGCTCACGCGGCAGCGTCCCGGCACGGCCGGGGGGACGATCTTCCTGACGATCGAGGATGAAACCGACTCTGCCAACATCGTGGTGCAGCCCGCTGTCTGGCAGGCAGCCGACCATGCCGCCCGCCGCGCGGCGGTGCTCATCGTGCACGGAAGGATCCAGCGGCGTGGCCCGGTCGTGCACATCCTGGCCACGAGCC
>CANETO010000128.1 GCA_947440895.1 Planctomycetaceae bacterium
CGTAGTGGCCGCGGAGATGGGGGGTGAGGTTACCGGCACCCGTGTGCGAGAAGAACAGCTTTTGGGCGTCGATCGAGCCCGACGAATAGATCCGCACGTCGAGGCCGGAGTCGGCCCATTGGGCGAGGGTCTCCGGCACGTCGTCGAAGACGTGTGAAACCAGTTCGCCAGACTCGAAACCACTCCGCCAGATCATGCCCTGGAGCGTTTTGAGGGGGGTGCTCTTCACGTCGCGATTCATCAGATCGATGGCGGCGAGTGCCAGGCGTGTCGTGCCCTCGGGGTCTGCGAGGGTCGCGTCGGCAGCCCCGGTTTCTGCCGCCAGGGACACGGCAGCTGCCTGCACGACGGGGTCGAGCCGGTTCTGCACGAGAAAATCGGCGACGTGCTTCCGCGCGAACGCAAACAGCACGTCGTAGACGAACGAGATCGACGAGGTGGTGCCCTCGACGTCGAGCACAATCCCCCGGCCTCCGAAGACGATCACGGCGCCACCTTTCCTGCGCCGGGAATCCATGCCGGCCCCAGGCACAGCGGCTCATAACCAGCGTGGACACCATCCTCGAGGTAGTGGGGCGTCCAGCCGCTCATGTCCTGGAAGAGGCGGATGGCGCGGATGCGGTGATCGTTACAGAGATCGAACCAGTGCCGCGTGCCAAGCGGCACACTGATCATGTCGCCCGCCCAGACCTCGATGGCGTAGACGGGCCCGTTGTCCGGGTTGATGTGAAACACTCCCCTGCCCTGCAGGATGAACCGAACCTCGTCTTCGGTGTGGGTGTGTTCCTTGCTGAACTTCGCGAGCATCACGTCGAGATTGGGCGTGTCGGGATAGACGTCGATGACGTCGGCGGTGACGAAGCCGCCGCGACGCTTGAGTTCCGCGATCTCGGGATCGTAGGCGGCGAGGATTTCCGCGGCCGGCGCGGCCGGATCGACGCGGTCCGCCAGCGGCCAGACGCTGTAATCGATGCCGTGATGCTTGAGGAACGCCGTGATCTCGGCGGGGTCGGTGATCTTCCGCGACTCGGCGGGGACGGTGACGATCGCCATGGCGAGGCTCCTGCTGAGGATGGACTGACGGTTGGCGTTGGAACAACTACGTGGGTACGACGGACATGGCCGCGGCGAGCATCCGGCTCCGCGCGGTCACCTCGAAGAGAAACTCGTAGATCTCGATGTGACGGCGGGCCTCGGCGAGGGTCTGGCCCCAGGTGTAGAGGCCGTGCCCGGAGAGGAGAAAGCCGTGATAGGGCGGCCGCTTCGGGTTGCTCCAGTCGGCCGATGTGAAGCGGTCGCGGATGCGGTGCGACAGTTCCGTCATGTCCTGGCCGTTGGCGAAGATCGGCACCTCCTCGCAGGTGTCGTGGGTGCCGATGCCCTCGAGACCTTTGAGCATCTCGTAGCCCTCGATGCGGAGGCTGCCCTTGGGGAGATCGGCGGCTGAGAGGATCGTGCTCCAGACGGAATGCGTGTGGAGCACGGCCCCCACCGCGGTGCCGCCGAGTGCCGGCACGAGGTCGGCGAGCAGGCAGTGCAAGAGGGTCTCGGCCGACGATTTCCGTGTCGAGCCGTCGATCACGCGGCCGGTTGCGTCGACGCGAACGAAGTCATCCGGCCCGAGGGCCGACTTGTCCTTGCCGCTGGCGGTGATGAGGAGCTCGAGCGGATCACGCGACGAGACCACGCTGTAGTTGCTGCTCGTGCCGAGCGACCACGACCGACCGTGGAATTCCCGGCCGATCGACCGGAGCTGGTCGACGCTGTCGGCGGCGGGATCGAAAAGATGAAGGGTTGTCATGGAGAAGAATTTAGGGCGTGCGCTTCGCCATGACAACGAGCGCGGAAAAGTGCCTTGCCTCTGACTCGCTCACAGATATGGCGAGAAGAGCCGGGCGACGCCGTCGCGGAGGCGGACTGGCAGGCTGCGGCCATCGACCTCGGCCAGTGTCTTGCGGCGGGAGCGGGAGATCACGGCTGAGATCTGCCGGTCGAGGAGCGCCGCCAGATCCCGGTCATAGGTCTCCACGTTGAATTCAAAGTTCAACCGCATGCTGCGGTCGTCCCAGTTGCCGCTGCCAAACAGCGCCCAGCCACCGTCGACGACCATCAGCTTCGTATGGTCGAAGGGGGGCGGCGACATCCAGACGTTGCAGCCCCGGCCGAGCACCTGCCAGAGCAACGCCGTCGAGGCCCAGCTTACGAGCGCGAGGTTGTTTTGATCCGGCAGCACGATGTCGACCGTCACGCCCCGCATCGCCGCCACGTCGAGCGCCTGGCAGACGGCATCGTCCGGCAGGAAGTAGGGGGTCATGATCCGCACCGATTTCTGCGCGGAAGCCAACGCCCCCACGAGCACGAGTTTGATCCGGCCGATGTCGGGATCGTCAGGTCCATAGCGGATGCCGCGGGCCAGCATGCCTCCGGCGAAGGCGTTGGTCGTCGCCCAGTCAGCGTTGGACTCAGGTGTCGCACCGTCGCCTACCAGCACCTCGTCGGCGGCGAAGGCCCAGTCCTCTGCGAACACCTCGAGCAGTTGCGCGACGACCGGACCGTGGAGCTGGAAGTGCATGTCGCGAACGGGGTGGCGGGGCTCGTGCGCCAGCCAGCAGCCGTCGCGGATGTTGAGCCCGCCAGTAAAGCCGACGGTGCCGTCGACGACCAGGATCTTGCGGTGGTTGCGGAGGTTGGCATAGGGGAAATAGATCGGCACGTTCGTAGGAAGAAACCGGTCCACCCGAACCCCTTGCCCGGCCAGGACGCCCACGATCGAGGGCCAGGTGTAGCGTGAGCCGATACCATCGACGAGCACCCGGACCGCGACGCCGCGTTTGGCCGCGCGGGCGAGCGCGGCGGCGAAGAGCTTGCCGGTGGGATCGTTGTCGAAGATGTAGGAGGCCATGCCGACGCTGCGGGTGGCGGCATCGATCGCTGCGAGCATGCGGGGATAGGCCTCATCACCGTTCACCAGAGGCTCGATCTGGTTGCCGTCGACGAGCGGCCGGCCCGTCACCTCGCCCACGAGGGTGGCGAGAGACCGCAGCGGGGCGTGGTCGGGGCCGATGGCGGCGCTCAGCCGCGCTTGTGTCGGCACGGCCGTTTGCAGCTCGTGGACCACGGCGAGCTGGCCGGCTCGTAGTTGGCCGGCCCGGGAGCGGATGCGGTTCACTCCCAGCACCGCGTAGGCGATGGCGCCGAACACGGGCGAGAGCCAGATGAGACCGACCCAGCCGATCGTCGACCGCGTGTCGCGTTTGACGAGGATCGCGTGGGCCGAGGCGGCGATGGTGATGGCGAGAATGGCCGTGGCCAGCACGTGCGGCCAGAGCACGATCCACCACTGCCACACCGTTGACGCGAGTGCTTCCATGACCGTGAGAGGGTAATCGGTCGTGGGCCGCCAGTCGACCGGAGAATTGCGATACAGCCCGGGGGGCTCAGTGAGCCGGCATGGCGATCCAGAGTGGCACCGCCGCCTTGGCTGCCCACCCGTTGGCGGCCCGGATGTCATCTTCCGTCAGCCGAGGATCGCGAAGGTAGATGAAGTAAGCGTCGGATCGCTCGAACAGGTCCCCTTCCCCATCCCCTCGGTCGCTGACCACCATCGCTGCCGAGATCCTGACATGGACATAGCCGCGGAGGAGTTCGTCATACGGCCCATCGGGCAGCGTGAATGCTACGGGAATGAGGAGGCGGTCGGCCGCGACCTCGCGGATTTCTTCCGCTGCCGCGGCGGGCCCCGTGGCGGTCGGCAGGCTCTCCCAGCGGCCGCCCCGCTGCACCGCCACTCCCGTCGCCGGTCCGAGCACGTAAAGCTCTCTGTCGGGACGGAAGTTTTCCAGAAAGAGCGTGGCCGTGAATGCTCCCCCGCCAGCGGTCGCGACGTCATCGACATCGGCCCGGAGGTCCTGCAGGGCCATTTCCTCCGCCAACCGCCGCTGCTGGCGAATCGTCTCCACGACCTGCTGTTGGCGGCGGGCCACGAACCGGTCGATACCGCCAAGAGCCACCGCGGCCACGCCGAGGCCGAGGACAAAGGGGATGGCCGTTCGCCACCAGCCCGTACTCTCCACTGTGGGTAGTTGGGGGATAAGTGCGGCGGGCGGGAGTTCAAAAGCCGCGGCCTGACTGTCTGCCGGCTCGTTCGTGCTGCTCGTCGGTCGTTCAAATGCCGGTCGTTCGATCACTGGCTGGGCGGCGGCGGCCATGAGCCGGCCGCATTCCATCCAGAGCCTGCGGTCGGCGATGGCAGCGACCGCCGGATCGTGGGTCACGACGACGATGGCCGTCGTGCCCGCTGCCTTCACGTCGGCAAGGATGCGGACGATCTCCTGCTCGGCAAGGGCGTCGAGGTCGTTGGTCGGCTCGTCGGCGAGCAGAAGGCGGGGCTCGGTCGCCAGTGCCCGGGCGAGCGCCACTCGCCGCTGCTGGCCGCCGGACAGTTCGGCGGGATAGGCGTCCCAGCGTTCGAACAGTCCTACCCGCGCGAGCAGCGACTCCGCCCGCGCACACGCCGCCTCACGGCTCCGACCGGCGATCAGTTGCGGCAGCATCACGTTGTCGAGCACCCGCAGTCCAGGCAAGAGCACGCTCTCCTGGGGCAGGAAGCCGATCTGCTCAGCACGAGCAGCCTGGGTTTCATGGCCTCGCAGGGATGTCCATGGGCGTCCGGAAAAGAAAACATGGCCTGTCGTTGGTGCACATAGTCCGCCGAGCAGGGCGAGCAGTGTTGATTTGCCCGATCCCGACCGGCCGCAGATGGCGACACACTCGCCGGGAGCGATCTGCAGCGACACAGCATCGACGGCGGTGATCGGACCGCGGCGGGTCGCATAGGAGAGGCCGGCGTTTCGTGCTTCGACGAGAGGCGTTGCGGTTTCGACCAGAGGCGCAGCGGTCATGAGCCCTCCCCGCGGACGAGCGCCCACGCCTCCCGTCCTGCGGCGATCGCAGCCGCTACAGCCGCCGCCGCCACGCCGGCCGTGGTCACCAACAGCAAGCTCGTCAGACCAAACCAGAGGCACTCCGATAGAGTGGGAGCGACGAAGGGTATCTCTCGTCGGGCGAGGAAAAACCCGACGGTGCGGATGAAGGCTGCCAGCAGTGCAGCCGCGATCAGAATGCCCACGAGCCCGCCGGCAAAAGCCGCCACGGCCGCCTCGACTGCCACCACCATCACGATGTCGAGGCGTCGCAGGCCGATGGCGAGCATGAGGCCGAGTTCACGCCGTCGCTCGGCGAGCATGCCGGTGTAGGCCACTCCCACGAGCACGGCCGGAGCCAGCAGGCAGACGAGGAGGAGCGCGATGGAGCTTCGCGTCAGGGTGGCCACCGCCTGCCGCACATCGATCTGGCTGCCGTTGCCGGTCGAGACGCCGACATCGGGAATCTTTGCCAGCGCGAACCGCAGGTCATCTGGGCCGCGGCCCGCGGACAGCCGTACGAGCATGCCGCTCAGCGTGGCATTGGCGTCGCGGGGCACTCTGACGCCGGCGGCATCGACGATCCCTGCATCGGCCAGCCTGTCGGCCGTATCACTCGTGATGAACATCGACCGTTCGAATGGACCGGCGCCAGTGAGCCCCAGCCGGCCGTGCACCACGAGATCGACACCCTGTAGTGAGAGCCTTTCGCCGACCCGCTCCGGTCGCCGTCCGCCGACGATCACATCGCCGCAGGCCGGCGCGCGATCGAGCGACTCGACGATCCATGGCCGCACGGTGAAGTCTGTGGCCGCGTCGAAGACGACCACGTCAATCGGGAGGTGGCCGCCTACGTCAGCAAGTTGAAGCGTCCGCTGGCCTGCCGCCCGCTCCACGACCGGTAGGGCAGCAATCCGAGCAACGGTCTCCGGCGAAAGCCTTTCCGACGAGGGCTCCACGGTCAGGATCGCTGGCGTCAGGTTGGCGACGACATTCGCCGGCAGCACGACGGCGTCGGCCCCCAGCCTCAGGAGGCTCTGCTCGAGCGACCGGCCAATGGCCGTCTGGAAAGCGAGCGCGCCAAACGTCGCCGCTCCGGCGACTGCGATTCCGGCGGCCAGGAGTCCGAGCCGCCATGGCCGGCGAATGGCATCGGCGACCGCCATTCGCGCGAGCGTTAGGCGGTAATGGCGAGTGTTCCTCACCATCACACGGTGCAGCTGCGGCTGAACTTCAGCTGCTCGACCGTGGATGGCACGATCACGCAGTCATGATGGCCGCCGAAGTTCGGCATGTAGCCCACCTGTTCGAGCGTGTCCTGCCGGAAGAC
>CANETO010000129.1 GCA_947440895.1 Planctomycetaceae bacterium
ACCCGGCTGCTGTCCGGATCGTCGCAGGCCGGGAAAAACTCGCTCCAGGAGATGACGATCCCGGCCCGGCCCTGGGTGAAGGCTGCGGCCTCTCCATCCCAGTCCCATTCGCGCACATCTGGGCTCATGTGCTTTCCCAGTTCCAGCATGTAGCGGAGTCCCTTCGCATTGCCTGCCGTGACATAGTCGGGGCGATTCTCAGCGCTAAAGTGGTGGCCGCCGTGTGCCCACATCCACGCTGAGGCATCGCACTGCAGGGAGAAGTGACCGGTCTTCCACTGGCCGACAGTGCCGTGGATGCCCTGGCCGCGTTTGGACTCGTCGATCGCCCGGACCGTCTCGAGATACTGGCCCATCGTCTTCGGCACCGCCAGCCTGAGTTCATCGAGGATGTCTTTGCGGTACATCATGATGAAGATCGGGATATCGAACGGCACTCCGATGATCCGGCCATCGTGACTGGCGGTTGCCTCCACCAGCTGCGGGAGGAAGTCGCCGAAGTCGTAGCCGGGATAGGCCAACTCCTTGCGGTCGAGCAGTTCCTCGACCCCGATGCTCTCGTTGGCGAAGCGGGCCAGCCAGGCCTGATCCCAATAGAAGATGTCGTGGTGCCCCTTGGTGCCGTCGGCCCCCGCGATCGTGTCCTGGACGGTTTTCGCCAGCACCTGGTCGAGCGGCACCATCGGCCAGTCAACCTCGATGCCGGTCAGCGGCGTGAACTCCTCGCGGATCATCCTGCCGATCGACAGACCCGGCGGCGTGTTCTCCGAGACGACCTTGATCCTGGTTCCCTTGAACCGCTTTCCTGCGTCGACGAGGAACTGTCGCTGCTCGGCCGTCATGCCGCTTTCGGCGATCGCTGGCTCGGCGGCATGGAGCTGCGATCGGGCCTGGGAGTGGCCCGCGAGATATCGCGCCGAGGCGAAGCCGAAGCCTGCACTGGCGGCGGCACGCAGAAACTGCCGGCGGCCAATACCGCCCAGCCGCAGCTTCTCGGCCATGGCCGCCACGAAGAGTCGCTGCTGGCGATCAAGATCGTTCATCTGTTCGCTCCCTCTGTTGTGTGCTCTCGACAGGTCGAAGCATGGGTTCTGGCCCCGGACGCGTCAACTTACCGGGCAGAGGAGCAGAGAAGAGCTGCGTCCCCTTTATCTCGCTACAATTCCTCCATGCTCTGGGTTGCCTGGAAAATGCTGATCGGAAACCGGGTGAAATACCTCGGCATCGTGTTCGGCGTGATGTTCGCCGCGCTGCTCATCGCGCAGCAGTCGTCGATCTTCTGCGGCCTGATGTCGCTCACTGTCAGCCAGATCCGCGACGTCGAGGGGCCGGGCATCTGGGTGATGGACAAGAACGTCCAGTTCGTCGACGACATCAAGCCGCTTGCCGACACCTGCCTGTTTCGCGTGAAAGGCGTGCCGGGCGTCGAGTGGGCGGTGCGGTTCTACAAGGGGCTCGCCCGGGCGCGGATGGAGGAGGGGGATTATCACCAGATGATTCTCTTGGGCATGGACGACGCCACGCTCGTTGGGGCGCCTGAGGGAGTGTTCATGGGATCGATCGCCGATCTCCGCAAGCCCGATGCCGTGATCATGGACGACGCCGGCTACCAACTGATCTGGCCAGGCGAGCCCTTCCGGTTGGGCCGCGTGTTCGAGATGAACGACCGCCGCGCCGTGCTCGTCGGCCTCACCAAGGCGCTCCGCACGTTCCAGAGCTTTCCGATCATCTACACGCGATACAGCCAGGCAGTGCTCTTTGCACCGCCGGAGCGGAAGGTGCTCTCCTTCGTGCTGGCACAGCCGCAGCCGGGCATGGATCCGCAGGAGGTCTGCCGGCGGATCGAGGAGCAGACCGGCCTCCAGGCACTCACCCGCAATCAGTTCATGTGGAAGACGATCCGCCATTTCCTGATGAAGACCGGCATTCCGGTCAATTTCGCGATCACCGTATTCCTCGGGTTTCTCGTCGGCACGGCGATCGCAGGGCAGACCTTTTATCTCTTCACGGTGGAGAACATCCGCCAATTCGGCGCGCTCAAGGCGATGGGCACAAGCAACTGGACGATCCTGCTGATGGTGCTTTTCCAGGCAGTGCAGGTGGGCTTGGTCGGCTATGGGATCGGCGTCGGGCTGGCAGCGCTCTTCGGCTGGGGCAGCCGCGGCTTCACCAAGCTCGCCTTCTTCATGCCCTGGCAGGTGCTGGCCATCACGGCCGTGGCGGTGTTTTTCATCGTGCTCTTGGCGAGCCTACTGTCGATCCGCAAGGTGCTCGTGGTCGACCCGGCGATCGTGTTCCGCGGATGAACGCAAGAGAATCAAGACCCATGGCCGCGACCGACCTACCCTCTCCGCAGCCCCGCGATGCCCTGACTACCGCCGATGCGGCGGTGCACGTCCGCGGCGTCACCAAGGAATTTGGCACCGGCGGTTCGCTGACCCGGGCCCTGCGGGGCGTCGACCTGGATGTGCCCTATGGCGAACTGCTGATCCTTGCCGGCCCCAGCGGCTGCGGAAAGACGACGCTCGTCTCAATCGTGGCGGGCACGCTCGAGCCGTCGGCTGGAGAGGTGATGGTGCTGGGTAAAGACCTCGTGGCGATGAGCAACGGCCGCAAGGTGAAATTCCGCCGCGAGAATGTCGGCTTCGTCTTCCAGTCGTACAACCTGCTGCCGTCACTGACGGCCGCGGAGAATGCCGCCGTGCCGCTGTTGATCGCCGGCTGGCACCGGTCGCGGGCGGTGGAGGCGGCAAGCGAGGTGCTCGACAAACTCGGGCTCGGCGACCGTCTGGCCAACCTGCCGAGCGTACTCTCCGGTGGCCAGCAGCAGCGAGTGGCGATCGCCCGGGCGATCGTGCACGAGCCAAGGCTACTCGTCTGCGACGAGCCGACGAGCGCCCTCGACGCGGAGAACGGCCGAATCACGATGGAACTGATCTCAAAGATCGCCGTGCAGCCCGACCGGGCGGTGATCGTGGTCACGCACGACTCGCGGGTCTATTCGTTCGCCGACCGGATCGCGA
Organism: Planctomycetaceae bacterium; assembly: GCA_947440895.1. Taxonomy (GTDB): domain Bacteria; phylum Planctomycetota; class Planctomycetia; order Pirellulales; family UBA1268; genus CAMCQY01. The sequence goes on from CANETO010000129.1 coordinate 3,024, forward strand.
ACATGGAGGACGGCCGGATCGAGTCGGTCCAAGCGGGGCCGAACTAGGGCGTGGTTTGTCCGCGTTCGGCGTAGGTCGGGGCTGCCCATGCCCCGTCGCCGGACGTTCGCTTCGGCCATCCTGGCCTGCGCTCACTCGATGCTGACTGCGCTCCGGCATCCTGCCTGCGCTGGTCAGCAACGCCGGCTCTCGGGACATGGGCAGCCCCTCGCGGCTTCCATGGTCGAGCGGGCTGCGGGCCAAGGAATGCCCGAATGGACCCGTTGGAGATACGTTTTGTACATTAGATCCATGGCTTCCGGTCCCACCGTCACATCCGCCGATCCCACTGCCGCTCCGCCGATGCCGCGGCCCCGCATGGAACGACGCCGCACGTTTGCCGACTTCCTCACGCAATACCTGCTGCCGCTCGTGGCCATGGCCATGCTCGGCTTCGCCCTCTGGTATGTGGCCAAGACTCGGCCGGTCACCCGCAACCCGCCGCCACCGATCATGCCGGCCCGCAGCCCCTATGCAGACACGCTCGCGGCGGCCGGCATCGTCGAGGCCCAGACGGAGAACATCTCTGTGGGTTCCGCCACGCCAGGCGTCGTGGTGCAGGTGTTCGTGAAGGTTGGCGATGAGGTGAAGGCGGGCCAGCCGCTCTTCCGGCTCGACGACCGGCAACTGCAGGGCGAACTGGCGGTGAAGCGGGCGATGGTCTCGCAGGCGAAGAGCGAACTGATCCGGCTCGAGGCCGAGCCCAGGAAGGAGAAGATTCCGGTCATCGTGGCCCAGGTCAACGAGGCCAGGGCAGCAGTGATCCGGGAGACCGACGTGCTCAAACGCACCGAGGATATGTTTGCCCGCAAGGTCACCACCGAGCAGGAGCTGATCGCGCGGCGCGAGGCACTGGCAGGTGCCCAGGCGGAACTCGATAAGTCGCAGGCCGACCTCGATCTGCTCAAGGCCGGTTCATGGCAGTATGACCGCGATGTGGCCCGCGAGGCCATCTCCAAGGCCGAGGCGGACGTTGCCAAGGCCGAGATCGAACTCGATCGGTTGGTCGTGCGGGCGCTCGTGGCAGGAGAGGTGCTGCAGGTGAAGGTGCGACCGGGAGAATACGTCGGCACGCCGCCGAACCAGCCTCTGATCATCCTCGGCAACATCGAGACGCTGCACGTGCGAGTCGACATTGACGAGTACGACATCCCACGGTTCCGCAGCGATGTGCCCGCCACGGCGGTGCCGCGCGGCAATCTGCAGGTGCGGTATCCGCTGAAGTTTGTCCGCGTGGAGCCTTTCGTCATCCCGAAGAAGTCGCTCACCGGCGACAACACCGAGCGGGTTGATACGCGGGTGCTGCAGGTGATCTATGAGTTTGACCCCGCCGGCCTGCCGCTTCTCTTCGTCGGTCAGCAGGTGGAGGTCTTTATCGAGGCGATGGCACCGCCTGTGCCTGCAGGCTGAGTGGGACGGCGACCAGGAAAGCCGGGGGGGATGGATGAGACCGGGGATCGCGATTTCCTTGCAGGAACGGTGGCAAACCTGCCTTGCTCCACGGTCGACTGGGTGGGACATTCCCGCCCCCGACTATGGTAAAAAACCGGCCCCGCACCACTGCCGTTACGAACTGTCGGATCGCGGTGCGCGCGGGCCTGGCGGCGGTCGTGCTGCTCGTGCAGGTCACCCCGGCCACGGCCGTCGAGTTTGAATTGGTCGACAGCGTGGCGCCCGGCTACGACGCAGGCGTCGGGGCCGCGGATGACGCTCCGCAGGGGAGCCGGCGAACAGGGGGCATGTTTCTTCCCAGTGACAATGGCACACGGCTTTGGCGGCAGACTCTGGACACGGTGTCAGCCGACTGGCCGATCGTGCGCACGGTGGAACCTGACTTTCGATCCGTGCCTCCGCGAGAGGGCGTGATCGAGTCGGCATGGCTCGAGCCACCGGAATCGGCGCCCACCGTGCGTGGCCTGCCAACGTCCTCAAAGGCCTGGCCGCCACGGCGACAGCGGGTCGTCGTCCGCGTGGTGCCAGCCGCCAACGGCGCCTGGATCGACGCGATCGTGGAGACACAATCGATCGCCGACGCCTACGCCACGTCCGAGCCCGGCGGTGTGGAATTGACCGGTGGCTGGCCCACCGTAGGTTCCGGCGGGGACCGCACCAACATCACCACCACGCTGGCCGCCCGCATGGCCACCGCCCCCGGTGGTGTGGCTGACCCTGTCTATTCGCTGCCGGCGCTCGAGGAAGACGGCATCGGCGGCGGGCCGGCGGAGCCGCCCTGGGCACACAGCCAGCATCCGCGCCTCGCCCGCGCCGGCTACAAGGTGCTGGAGGATTACCGCAATTTCTACTCCTGCGAGAGCCTCACCTGCATCACGGCGGCCTTCGGTGCCGGTGCCCTGATGGCCAACACCGGCTTCGACACGACCATGCAGAACGCCTGGCAACAGGGGGTGCGGCCCAACGATGTCGGCACCTTCTTCTCCGATTGTAAGGTGCTGGGCGAAGGGAAATATGCCCTACCGATCTTCGGGGCGGCGGCCCTGACGGGGGTGGTGCTTGAAGGCCAGCCAGCCGGCGACATCGTCGGCGAGTGGGGCTCGCGGTCGCTCCGCATCTTCGTGGTTGGCGCGCCGCCGCTCTACGTGCTCCAGATGGCCACGGGCGCCTCCCGGCCAGCGGACGACAGTTCCGCCGGCAGCAAGTGGCATTTTTGGAACGACAACAATGGCGTCAGCGGCCATGCCTTCGTGGGGGCGGTTCCCTTCCTGGCTGCGGCCGAGATGGTGGAAAACCCGTTGGCCAAGGGCACGCTCTACGTCTGCTCCACGTTTGTCGGCTTCTCGCGGATGACCGACAATGCCCACTATCCGTCGCAGATCTTCCTCGGCTGGTATCTGGCCTGGGCGAGTTCGATGGCCGTCAACCGGACGGAGACGCACTTTGCCGGGATGGAGGTGCGGGTGGTGCCCCTGCCGATGGCCGACCTCGGTGGCATGGCCGTCGAGACGAAGTGGTAACCGCATTCGCCGCGCGGGCCCCGCGTAGCGTATGATTTCGCCTCCAAGCCACCGCGTGCGCGGATGCGGCTGGGGGATCCAATCATTTCGTACCTACGCTGGAGCAGGTTTCATGGCCAAGTCATCTCGGGTTTCCGTGTCGTCTGGATCGGGCGTGTCGTTCAGTAATCTCCGAAGCCTGTGCACGGCGGCAGAGCGTAAACTGCTCGATATGAG
>CANETO010000130.1 GCA_947440895.1 Planctomycetaceae bacterium
CCCTGGCCAAACGCTGCCGCCTGCTGATCGCCGGCGCAGCCCGTGATCGGGATCGGCGCTCCCAGCCAGGCGGCGTCGGTCACGCCGAAAGAACCGCTCGACGGCCGCACCTCCGGCAGGATCGCCCGCGGCACGCCGAACAGCCCGCAGAGTTCGTCGCTCCATTCGAGCCGATGAATGTCGAACAGCAGCGTGCGACTGGCGTTGGTCACGTCGGTGGCATGCACGCGGCCGCCAGTGAGTCGCCAGATCAGGAACGTATCGACCGTGCCAAAGAGGATCTCGCCCGCCTCGCACCGCGACCGCAGCCCCGGCAGCGTCTCCAAGAGGTGCATGATCTTGGTGGCTGAAAAGTAGGGATCGATGCGCAGGCCGGTGCGGCGGCTGACGGTGTCCTCGATGCCCTGCGCCCGCAGCCGCCCGCAGATGGCCGCGGAGACTCGGCTCTGCCAGACGATCGCCGGCGCCACAGGCTGCCCCGTGACGCGATCCCAGAGGATCGTTGTCTCACGCTGGTTGGTGACGCCGATGGCGGCCACCTGCTCTGGCGCCGTGCCGCTCGACGCCAAGACGCTTCGCGCACAGGCCAGCTGCGACCGCCAGATGGCCTCCGGATCGTGCTCGACGATCGCCACCTCTTCGGTGTCACCATCCGCCGTGCCCTGCCCTCCACCGGAGCCTGTTTTGATGACCTCGCTGCGGGTGATCTGGCTGCGGATGATCTGGGGAAACTCCTCCTGCGCCGTTGCCAACGGGACACCGCGACGGTCAAAGAGAATCGCACGGCTCGAGGTGGTGCCCTGGTCGAGCGCGAGGAGAACGGTCTTGGTTGATCCCGATGCTGTCATCGTCGACTCCCTTGGCTGGTTCGGTCCTCGTTGTCTGCGCCGTCGCTCGACCGTGGCACGATCCGGCCATACAGGTCTGCCAGCCGGGCCACGCAGGCGTCGACGGCCTCGGTCACCCGCTCCCGCGCCAGCCCACCGGCCATGGACAGCGACTCCGCCACGTCCATGATCGCCTCGCGGCTGAGCCGGTCGTGAAACGACAGCATCAGCCGACGTTCGACGAGGTCGTCGAGCGTGGTGGCCCACTCCTCGCGGACGCAGAATCCCACGATCGCCGTCGGCAGACCAACCCCACGAATCAGGCCACTCGGTGACGCGGCGGGTGGCCCCGACGGCCGACCGCCCCCCTGCTGCCACACCGCTGGCGCCCGCGCCCCCAACAGCCCGACAACGCGGTCCGCAACCGCGGCGGCATCGTCCCGCGGCATGCCCGCCTGCTCAGCCAGTCGATGACACTCAAGCATGGCCGCTACCCTCGAAGCCCCGTCGCAGTTCCCCGGCAGCGGCCGTTCCCGCGACGTGCCACGCACAGGCATCTCCAGCGTGCCGAGCACCGTCGCCGCCGTCGTTTCGGCGAGGCTGCGGCAGGTGGTGAGCTTGCCGCCCACAATTGACCATAGCGGCCACGGCGACTCGTCGTGCCTGACGAGTAGATGGCGACGGGTGACGCCCGCCGGCAGATGCGGATCGCCGGCCATGTTCGGGAGCGGCCGCACGCCGCAGTAGTGCTGCTGCACGTTGTCGCGGCCGACCGTAGCCGTCGGAAACAATCGGGCCACCGCCCCCAGCAGGTAGCCGATCTCCGCCTCATCGGTACGGGCGTCCGCCGGATCGCCGGTAAACGGAATGTCGGTGGTGCCCACGAGCACGAGGCTCGAGCCAAACGGCAGCACGAACATGGGTCGGCCATCGGCCGCCTCGGCATAGACGCCATGGTCGGCAAGCGCCGCCCGCAGGCTCGCGCTCCGCACCACCAGGTGGCTCCCTTTCGTGCCCCCGATCAGCCGACGACCGACGCCATCCGCACGACCGACACACAGGGAAGTAAGGGTGCGATCGACCCAGGCGCCGGTGGCATTGATGACCGCGTCGGGCCTGATCTCGATCGGGCCGCCACCGACGGGCGAACCGCTGATCGTCACCATCCCGTCGCGGCCGACCTGCACCTGCCGATGGGTGCAGACCTCGAACCGCGTGCCGGCAGCCGCCGCGATGCCGCGGGCATCGACGAGCAGTTCCACCGTGAAGCGTTCGGGAAAGAGCAGTTGCGCGTCGGCATAGAGGGCTGCCCGAGGGAAGGCTTTCGTGTCGATCCGCGGCATCCCGTCATCCCCCGCCCGCACCTGGCGGTGCCGCGGCCAGCCATCGCCTGCGGCCAACAGGTCGTAGAGGGTAAGCCCCACACCCACCGTCCAACTCCCACGCCCCCGCCGCCCCTGCCATGCGCGGGCCAATGACTCCCAGCCCGCGAGCCGGGCTGCGGCCGCCCACATGCCGCCCCACCGCCCCTCGACAGGAAGATAAAACGGCAGGGGCCGCACGAGATGGGCTGCCAGTTTCACGAGCCGGTTTCGTTCGACGAGGCTTTCGCGAACCAGCCCGATCTCGCCATATTCGAGATACCGCAGGCCGCCGTGAATGAGCCGTGTCGACCAGGCTGTGGCACCGGTGGCAATATCGCCGTTATCGACGACGATCACACCCACACCTGAGAGCGCGAGCTCCCGGGCGACGGCGGCACCGTTGATTCCCGCCCCGAACACGACGATCGTTTTTTCAGCTGGCATATCTCTGTCGTCACTACCGCTGCCGGCGGTATGCTCCGCGGCAACTCCCCACTGCTGTGTTTTGGAGCATCGCCCTTGTCACTGCCAGTATCGTCCCGCTGCGAGGCAGAGACTAACGCAGGATGTGCGTTCCCGTCTGCCCGGTCCAGGCCGCGACCCGGGTCCTTCAGGCTGGTCGCGATCGGCGCGGGAGTGCTCTGGACGCTGCAGTGGTGGCTTGTCGGGGGGCTGTGCCCGGCCGCCGCGGCAGATCTCACCACCCCCGTCACGGCGACGTGGAGCGGCATCGGACTGCGGCAGTGGGCCGAACGGATCAGCGAGACGGCGGGACTGCCGGTCCTCGTCGACCGCCGGCTCGACCCCGACACGGTGATCCGTCTCGAGTGTCAGGGCGAACCGCTCCTCGCCGTGCTCACCCGCGTTGCCGTATTCGCCGGTGGCGAACTGGCCACGCTCGAGTCGTCGATCCGGATCGTGCCGCCCGGCATGGCCGATCAGACCATCCGCGCCGAAGCGGCCCGCACCGCCCGAATCGCGTCGCTCCCGCCACGGCAGCGAGCAGTGGTCATGCACAAGGAGCCCTGGCAGTGGCCGGCCGGGGCCCGACCTCAGAATCTCCTCAGAGATGCCACTACCCAGGCCGGCATCAGCCTCGACGGGATCGACGCCGTGCCGCACGATCACCTGCCAGCGGCTTCACTCCCCTCAATGACTCTGGCCGAGCGGCTCGATCTGCTGCTGGCTCCCTACGATCTCCGCGTTGACTGGCGGGTCGCTCAGCCGGCCGCGGAGGGCGAAAATCCTCTCGCTCTCACGGGCCGGATCATCGCCATCGCTACCGAGCTACCGGCCACGACGTCCGCCACGGCAGCGGCACAACCCACCGCTCCACCGCGCAGCAGCCGTCCCCGAGCCTCCCGGCAGAAGGCGGCGGTGGGTGACCAGACCTTCTCCCTGAAGGTCGCGGCTCCACTGGAGGAAGTGCTCGCGGCGATCGCCACGCGATTGGGGCTGAATCTCGACCTCGATCGTGACTCGCTCACCCGCAGCGGGATTGCCCCGGGAGAGATCGTACGGGCAAGTGTCATGGATGCGTCGCGTGATGAACTACTCCACGCCATCCTCGATCCGCTCGCCCTCACGTGGACGCTCACAGGCTCCACGCTACGCGTCTTCGCCCCCAGCAAGTAGATCTGCGGCCGAGTTGCCCTGTGGCGACAAGATTCCATCTTGTCGATGAACAACGCTCGGCGACCGAAGCCACCCTTACCGACTCCGCTGCTGTTGTTCCTGTCCGGCCAGCCGGCGGGCGGCCTCGAGATTGACCTTTGCCGGCTTGTCGTTGGGGCTGATACCCAGCGCCGTCTCGTAGGATTCGATCGCCTCCAGATAGCGGCCCTGGCGGGCCTGCGCCACACCGCGACTCGACCAGGCACGGACGTCCTTCGGCTTTTGGCGGATGGCCTGGTTGAAGTCGAACTCAGCCTTTCTGGGCTGGTCGGTGGCAAGGTACGCCAGCCCCCGATTCAGATAGGCGAGCATGCAGGTGCGGTCACGTCGGATCGCTGACGCATAGGCGTTGATCGCCTCCAGAGGCCGGTCGAGTTCGATGAGCGTCAGTCCCCGCCAGAGTTCCGGCCGCGGATCGTCATAGGCCATCCCCGCCGCCTCCTCGAAGTCCTCGAGGGCGATGCCGTAGAGGCCCAGATGAAACCAGGCGATGCCGCGTCTTAGATAGAGTTCCGGCTCCTCGGGATTGACCTCGATTCCCTTCGTGCAGGCCTCCACCGACCCTCGATAATCCCCCAGCCTCCGCAGCACCACGCCCAGTGCCAAGTGGCCCATGGTCAGCATGGGATCGAGTTTCACCACCTCGCGAAGCATCTCGCGTGATTCGTCAAGCTTTCCCCGCCGCTCCAACTGCTCCGCCTCGATGAGCTTCTTTTCAGCTTCAGTCGGCTCGGGAGCGGGCTCGTCGAAGCCCAACATCCGGTCACGCTGCAGTCCGTCGGCGCCGCCCCGGGGCTCGGGCTGCCGGTCGCGAATCAACGAGCGGTCCTCGCGGGCGGGCGGGCGTCCGCGTGGGCCTGCGGGCGCCTCCGGCTCCGCGGTCTCCGGAAAAGGCACCGGCAGTCTGTCCCGGGGCTTGTCCGGCTTGGCCCTGGCCGCCGGACGCTGCGGTTCGAGAGCTGGCTTCGCTTCCGGTCCAGGCTTCGACTCCGGTCCAGGCTCCGACTCCGGTCCAGGCTCCGCTTTCGGTCCGCGCTCTGCATCCGGTCCAGCCTCTGCCTCCGGTTCCGGCCTCGGAGGTAGCGGTGCTTGAGCGGGCGATTTCCCGGTGCCAAACGGATTGAGTTCGTCGGCAAACGGATCGTCGGGCTGCAGCAACACCGCAACGGCCGGCGGGCACACGGCGGTGGCAGCCAGCATCACGGCAAGCGCGATGCCCAGCAGTCGACTGACAGCGGTCGTGGAGTACATGACGTTCATCGTGTCGATCCGTCAATCGACGTTCGCAGGAACTTTTCCTGAAGCCTGCCTGCCGATCACCATCCATCGACCGGTTACACGCCCCAGGGCAAGAAAGCACCGGAGAGACTGCTTCAACGCTACGCCTGCTGCGACCCGATCAACCCTCCCAGACGTTCCTGGATCCCTTCGCGGATGCGGCCGGAAAATAGGGCCGCCATGCCCGGCACCTGCAGACCGACGACGAGTTCCTCAACCAGGATGTCGACCGTGCCGTCGAACTTCATGCCGCTGACAGTCAGCAGGACACGCAGGCGGTCATCCCCCTCCCACGACGCCTCGATGTCGCCCACGGTGGCAGCATACTGCTCCCGCGCCGTTACCAGCGCCGTGTCGAGCCGGCGGCGGACCTCGTCCCGCTCAAGCGTGTGCGGCACCCGTACTTCGATCGATTTCATCACCGTTCTCCTGCATGCAACTGGTTGGAATCGTGATTCAGAGTCTCGGCGGGAGGCTCGTCAAAGACGCTGCCTGTTCCCGAACTGTCTGCGGCCAGCAGGACGGCACGGCGGACCAGCCCTGCCTGCACTGCACCCGCTCTGCCATTGAAGCATACGGCCGACCGCAACGCGACCACGTCAGGACGCAGGGCCCAGACCGCCGGAATTTCGGCGAGGGCGATCCGCCCCGCGAGGGCGACTTGAAGACCTGCAGCGCGGGCAGCGGCCACCCAGGCCGCTGGCATCCCCGGCTGGCAGCATGCCAACAGGCCGGCCGACGATTTGTCGAACGTGTCGACGAGAAGTGTGGAACAGCCGAGCCCGTTCGCAGCAGCGATCACCTCCGGAGGTGAGGGCGCACCGGCCCGCTGCCAGTCGGCGTAGGCCACCGCCACGCGTTCACTGCCGACGGGTAACAACTGAAACACTGCCCCCAGTCGGCGTTTCCAGTCGGTGCCGGCGGCGCCCGCCAGACCAACCTTCACTGCGGCGGGCGGCACCGCCGACGCCCCCAGCAGCGACACCACACGGGCGAGATGTGCAGCGATGGCGCTGACGACGGGCTCGGGACCGGCACCACGGGGTCCGTCAGGTTCGGCCCCCAGCTCGCC
>CANETO010000131.1 GCA_947440895.1 Planctomycetaceae bacterium
GACGATCTGGCGGTCTCGGTCGCGGCCATCATTGACCGGCCGTTTCTCGCGGTGCGAGAGACACTCGGCGCCGCGTGGACCCTCCGGATCGCCGAACGCTTCGACACCGTGGCTGTCGCCCATGGCTGGCCCTGCCGTCTCCGATTTGGCGGATTGGAAGTCCTTGGTGGCGATGCCCTCGAAACCGCCAGCGATCCCTCTTGGCACCGCGACGCCCTGCGGGCCTTCCGAGCGCTGGTGCGACGGTTTGTCTCCGATGCCTGGCTGGCCCGCCACGGCTGGCCCACCGCAGTGGTCGACGGGCAGCAGATGGAGCCGCCGTCATGACCGCATCGCAGCCTGCCATCCGCGTGCGTGACCTCGTCAAACGGTATCCCGGCCGACCGCCTGTGGAGGCCGTCCGCGGACTTTCGCTCGAGGTGCAGCGTGGCGAGTGCTTTGGTCTGCTCGGCCCCAATGGCGCCGGAAAGACGACCACCATCGAGATCCTGGAGGGGCTGCTCGCCCCCACGAGCGGCAGCGTCGAGGTGCTGGGGCTCCGCTGGGCCACCGATGAACGTCGGCTCCGGGAGCAGATCGGCATCTCGCTGCAGGAGACGCGGCTTTCCGACAAGCTCACCGTCGGTGAAACAATCCGTCTCTTCCGATCGTTTTACGCAGCCGGCATCGATCCCGAGGAGGCTCTTGCGATGGTGGGCCTCGAGGCCAAGTCACGGTCTCGTGTCGATGCCATCTCAGGGGGTGAGCGTCAACGGCTGGCGGTGGCAACGGCCATCGTGGGCTGGCCCGAGCTCCTGTTTCTCGACGAGCCAACCACTGGTCTCGACCCGCAGTCGCGACGCCAAATCTGGGACCTCGTCGAGCGATGCCGGGCCTGCGGCCACACCGTGCTGCTCACCACGCACTTCATGGACGAGGCAGAGCGGCTCTGCGACCGGCTGGCCATCATCGACACCGGGACCATCATCGCTCTGGGCACGCCCGCCGAACTGGTGGCGTCGTTCGGCGTGGCGACCCTTGACGATCTCTTTTTAAAACTGGCCGGCCGGCGGCTGACCGAGTCGGGCTGGGCCGAAACCCTGCTGGCCGACCCGCCAGGTCGCAGTGCCGATGCTGAGCGACCAGCCTCAGGAGACGCGTCATGAGTACGGCACAACAGCCGGCGGTGACCGCACCGCCGCCCGCAGTGCGGCGCGGCGGTTATTCGCCGTTTTGGGAGCTGGTCCGGAGCCGGTTGCTTGAGTTCTGCCGCGAGCCGGAAGTGGTCTTCTGGGTGTATGGATTTCCGGTGCTGATGGTGGTGTCGCTCGGCATTGCCTACCGCGAGCGGGATGTGCCCAAGCCACGCGTGGAGGTGGTCGCAGGCCCTGCCACGGTGTCCGACGCGGAGGCCTTGGCCCGGCCAGGGAGCGGCGTCGTGGCCGCGGTGAGTGCCCGTGCGGCGGCCCTGGAGCATCTGCGGACCGGCCGGGCAGACCTGGTCGTTGAACGCGATGAACCGGTTCTCGAAGGTGACGCATCAGCATCCGCGGCGATCCGCTACCACTTCGATCCTTCACGCCCCGAGAGCGTCCTGGCACGGGACCGGGCCCGCGATGCGCTCGAACGCGCGGCGGGCAGACGCGATCTGCTCGCCGTCGAAGACGTGCCGCAGACGGCTCCCGGCAGTCGCTATATCGATTTCCTGATCCCCGGATTGATGGGCCTGTCGCTGATGGGTGGAGGACTCTGGGGCGTGGGATTCGTGGCGGTGGAGATGCGGGTCCGCAAGCTGCTGAAGCGGTTTCTCGCCACGCCGATGCGGCGCTGGCAGTTTCTCCTCTCGATCATGGTGAGCCGCATGCTCTTCATGATCCCGGAGATGCTGCTGCTGGTCTGCTTTTCGCGGTGGGCGTTCGGCGTACGGATCTTCGGGAGCCCGTGGGCGGTGGCGGCGCTCGTGCTGCTCGGCGCCGTCTGCTTTGCGGGCATCGGCCTGCTGGTGGCATCCCGCACCAAAACACTCGAGGCCGTCAACGGCATCCTCAACCTCATCATGCTGCCGATGTGGATGGCCTCGGGCGTCTTCTTTCCCCGGGAACGCTATCCGGAGGCGTTGCAGCCCCTGTTACGGGCGATGCCGCTGACGGCGCTCGTCGATGCCCTTCGGGCGGTGATGCTGGAGGGGGCATCACTCGCCGCCTGCTGGCCTGAGGTGGCCACACTCGTGGCCTGGGGGGCGGTGACGTTTGCGTTGGCGCTGAGGATTTTTCGGTGGGTATGAAGGGTGTCCGACAAAAAACCGGCCTGTTCACATGGCGACCATAGTCCCCACGAGTGGAGGGAGGTAAACTTACGCGCCCGACGCGGAGTGCGGCCCAGGCCGCCGGTCCGTTCGTCGAAGTTCCTCGTTGCATCCGTTCTAGCCCCCCACTTTATGGAGCCGTTCTATGGCTGATGAATCCCGTCCCGCTGAGCCGATGGCCGTGCCTGTCGATGAGTCGCACATCATGGCCACCTACGCCAACTTCTGCCGGGTCACCGGCACGCCCGAGGAGCTGATCGTCGACTTCGGCCTCAACAAGCAGGTAGCCGGCACCTCGCCCGACACGATCCAGCTCACGCAGCGGATCATCGTCAACTTCTTCACGGCGAAGCGACTGGCAGCGGCGCTGGCCATGGCGGTCGCCCGCCACGAGCAGGCCTTCGGCGTGTTGGAGACTGACGTGCAGCGACGGATCGTGCACCAGCCGACCTCCCGTGCCTGAAGGGCCTGAGCCCTGTCGGCTATGATCGGAAACGGTATGGCGGCAGATGTGTGATCCCGCACGAATGCGAACAGGGCCGAGCTGAATCCAGATGAGCATTGACGAGTCGGTGGAGATTGAGCGGGCACGCAGCCAGATCCGGGCTCTCGTCGCCGAGATCGAGCAGCTCGCGCGAAGTGACCTGGCCGAGGCCGAGTTCTTCCGCGGGCTGCTCGAGCGGGTGCTCGTGGCGATGGAGGCGGTGGCCGGGCTTGTCTGGATCGTGGGCGAGGGGGGCCGCGTCGAGCCAGTCTGTCATGCCGGCGTGGAACACACCGGCATCGCCGCTACTCCCGAGACGCAGGCCGCCCATGGCGCCCTCGTGCAGGCGCTCGTGCAGAGCCCCACGGGCCTGCTCGTGCCCCCGCATTCCGAACTCGGCTCGGGTGGGGCTGCCGGAGGCACCGTCGCGGCCAATGACTCTGCGCTCCTCGTGATCGCGGCGCCGATCGATCGGGGTGGCGTTCGTGCCGGCCTGATCGAGGTGTTTCATCAGCAGAATTTGCCCGATGTGGAGCGGGGCTACCTGACGTTTCTGGAACAGGTGTCGGCCGTGGCCGGCGACTACCTCGGCAGGCGGCAGCTGAAGACGCTCGACACCCAGCAGACTGCGCTAACGCAGGTAGAGCGGTTCAGCCGGGCCGTTCATGAATCGCTCGATCCGGTGGCGACGGCTTTCGTACTGGCCAACGAGGCGCGGCGGATCATCGGCTGCGACCGGGTGAGCGTGCTCATCCGGCAGCGGCGAAAGCTGCGACTGGAGGCGGTGAGCGGTCAGGAATCGGTGGAGCGGCGGGCTTCAGCCGTGCAGGCGATCGAGGCGCTCGTCCGCGTGGTGGCCACGGCTGGCGACCCGCTCTGGCACCCCGATCCAGCCGTGGAACTGCCGCCGCAGATCGAGGAGGAACTGGAGCATTACATCGACGAATCCCACGCCACGGCGCTTGCGATCATCCCGCTGGAGAAGCCGCGGCCCACGCCGGTGGTGAAGGCGGGGGGTAACGATGCGGTGGCCGTGGCAAAAGCGGAGGCCGCTCCTCGGACCGCTCCTGAGCCGATCGGGGCGCTCGTCGCGGAGTGGTTCTCGTCGAGCAGTTTCGACGATGGCAAACGGGCTCGTGTCGATCTCGTGGCCGAGCATGGCAGGGTGGCGATCTCGAATGCCCTGACGCACACCGGCCTGCCGCTCTATGGGCTCATCGACCTGATGGGGAAGTCGCGGGTGCTGACGACGGCCCGCAATCTGCCGCGGACGGTGCTGGCGGCGCTGTCGGCCCTTGCGGCGTTGGCGGCCCTCATTCTCATTCCGGCCGAACTGCGGCTGGAGGGAAAGGGCACCCTCGAGCCGGTCCACCGTCGCGACGTGTTCGCGGGCATTGACGGCGTGGTGGAGAAGCTGGAGTCGGGACTCGAGCATGGTGCCGGCGTGAAGCAGGGGCAACTGCTCGCGACGCTTCGCAACACCGATCTGGAAGTGGCGCTCACCGACGTGCTCGGCCGGAAGGCGTCGAGTGAGGAGCAGCTCGTGGCCACGCGGCGGGCGCTTCTTGAAGACAAAAAGATCTCGGCCGACGAGAAGACCAGGCTCGCCGGCCGGGCGGCCCAGCTCCAGCGGGAGATCGAGAGCCTGGAGCAGCAGCGGAAGCTCTACGAGACGAAGAAACTCGATCTTGATGTTCGTAGCCCGATCGACGGCGTGATCGTCACCTGGCAGGTTCGCGATCGGCTCATGCTCCGCCCGGTGGAAAAGGGGCAGTCGCTGATGAGCATCGCCGACAAGACAGGCCCATGGGAGCTCGAGGTGCACATGCCCGACGACCGGCTGGGCCACATCAACCGGGCAGCCCTGGCCGCGAAGCAGGCCGGCCGTGAGTTGACGGTCGATTACATTCTGGCAACCGATCCGGGGACCCGGCACTATGGCACCGTGAAGGAGATTCACGAGCAGGCGGAGGTTCGCGGCGAGGCCGGTAACACGGTGCTGGTGCGGGTGACGATCGACCCCGAACGGCATGAGAAAGAGGAACTGGGCGCCGGCGCCACGGTCACAGCCCGAATCGGCTGCGGCAAGCGTCCGCTGGGCTATGTCTGGTTTCACGACGTGCTGGCGTTCATCCAGTCGCAGATTCTGTTCCGACTCTGGTAAGGAGCCTGTATGGCAAGCCTTTGCTTCTTTGGTGTGAATGCCCAAGCCCCACGTGGTGGCTGGCGAGCCCGCTTCATGCATGCAGTGGCCATGGCCCTGGTCGGTCTGCCGGCTGCTGCACACGCTACCGACGCCGATCCCGTGCTTGAGCGGTGCCTTGTCTCGCTCATGGAGGAGGCGAAGGTGCCGGCCCGGGAAGCTGGCGTGCTCGAGGAACTGCTGGCCCGCGAGGGGGACGTCGTGAAGCGGGGCGATATCATCGCCAAGATCGACGATAACCAGCCGCAGATGGAGCAACGCAAGGCGAAGGCCGAGCATGACCAGGCGGTCGCCAAGGCGGAGAGCGACGTCGATGTCCGCTATGCCGTGGCTGCGGAGAAGGTGGCCCAGATCGAGTTTGAAAAGGCGGCTGAGTCGGACCGCAAAGTACCCGGCAGCGTGACCCGGGTCGAACTCAACCGGCTGCAACTCAACGAGCAGAAGAGCGAACTCCAGATCGAGCAGGCAGAGCTTGAGAAGAAGGTCTCGACGCTGGCGGCGATTTCGAAGGCGGTCGAGGTCGATGCCGCTGAAAACGCCATCGAGCGTCGATTGATCACGTCACCGCTCGACGGCGTGGTGGTGCAGGTATTTCCGCATCAGGGGGAATGGATGCAGCCCGGCGATCCGCTGGCCCGTGTGGTCCGAAAAGACAAACTGCGGGTCGAGGCATACGTTGATTCGACCCGCTGGAACCCGGAGCAGGTCAGCGACCGGCCGGTGACGGCCGAGGTGGTGCTCGCCGACAATCGCAGGGAGCGGTTCAAGGGGCGGATCGTGTTCACCAGTCCGATTGTCGAAAGCGGCGGCGACTACCGGGTGTGGGCCGAGGTGGAAAATCGGCAGATCGAGGGGACGCAGCAATGGCTCCTGCGGGCCGGCCAGACCGCCACGCTCACCATCCATTCCAAAGAACCGCCGCTCCCAGCAGTTCGTAAGTAGGAATTTCCAGATGCTGAGGAGCCGGTCGGAGGCACGCGCAGGAGCCGGTGAATTCTGCGACTCACGAGCGATTCGAGATTCGTCCAAGAGCCTCCTGTAGCAGAATCCGCCGGCGACGAGCATGCCGCAGACCGGCGAACCATTCCGGGTAACTTCTGCGATTCGCGGTGCTCCCCCAAAAAACAGACCGCATTTATGGCCACCGCCGACGCCTTTCGTTCGAGCATCACACGGCCGGTCGGCCTCCGCCGCCGCGGCGATCTCGTCACCAATCGGC